>JBFLZA010000834.1:0-3479 GCA_040756535.1 Cyanobacteriota bacterium | reverse complement strand
GCCTGTTCTAGGGTTGGCGTTGGCGTCGGAGAGGGTTCTGGAGCCTGTTCTAGGGTTGGTGTTGGCGTCGGGGAGGGTTCTGGAGCCTGTTCTAGGGTTGGTGTTGGCGTCGGCGAGGTTTCCAATGTGGGAGCCTCCTGCGCCATCAGGGGTTGGGGGCTATGAAATTCAGGGGTAACGGGGGAAACAGATAACGACGGTTCTCCCTCGCCCTTTTCCTTTTTCCTTGCTCCTTGCTCGATAGAACTTCCCAACACGGGCATTGTCTCAACGACGACGTTATCGGCGCTTGCGGCTTGGTCATTCGTTGACGCCTGCGACCCCATCTCTACAGGAACAGCATCTTGATTAACATAAATCGGCTTGAAAATCGAGCCAGAAGCATTAGGGTCTGGTGCAGGCTGATCAGGGGTTTGCCCCCTGGCTGGGTTGGATAAACAGAAAGTGGCTGAAGCAGCGAGCATGGCTGCTAAAAAAGGAGATAAGCGTATGTCTTTGAGATCGTTTGGCACTTCCACACACCACCATTTATTAATTGCAAGTCAGCTATCAGCTTTTTATTCGATGTCCATTGTCCATTGTCTGTGAAGCGTTTTAGCGAGAAAGCCCATCGCTACCTTAGTAATTTTTAAGGATGATTCGCGCTCTAGGTTGCCAAAACCCGCTCTAAAACTTGCTGATAAGCGTTTTCTACGTTCCCCAAATCGCGACGGAATCGATCCTTGTCCATTACTCGACGCTCCGGATCAGTTTCAGCTTGGTTCCAAAGGCGACAGGTATCAGGGCTAATTTCATCGGCTAAAAGTAATTGTTGAGTGGAATTTACTCCAAACTCTAGCTTGAAGTCCACTAGCGTAATGCCGCAGCGGTTGAAAAACTCCTGGAGAATTTCGTTAATTCGCAAGGCTTGACTGATTAATTGGTCTAGCTGTTCAGGGGTGGCTAGTTCCAAGAGTAACAAGCGATCGCGTGTTAACAAGGGGTCCCCCAAGGCATCGTTCTTCAAATAAAATTCTACGAGCGGCGAGGGAAGTACCTTGCCCTCTGGTAACCCAGTTTGTTGACACAGACTACCCGCCGCTATGTTCCTGACGACTACCTCTAGGGGCACAATGGTGACTTTTTTCACCAGCATTTGGTTGGGGGCTGGTTGCTCTACAAAGTGTGTCGGAATGCCTGCCGCTTCTAGTAACTTGAACAAGTGGGTCGAAATCGCACAGTTCATTTCGCCTTTGCCAGTAATTTGACCTCGCTTTTGGGCGTTGAAGGCAGTGGCATCATCTTTGAAATGGGTGAGTAGAATTTCTGGGTCATCGGTGGTATAGAGAATTTTTGCTTTACCTTCGTAGAGTTTTTGTGGGTTAGACATAAGAGTATTGGGTTTGTGAGTGTGCGCGATCGGTAAAGCCAGCTACATCCAAGACTGAACTCCATAGAGTACTCAGGGTCAAATGCCGCTTAATAGCCGCAACTGACTCATCTTCTCGTTTGGCTGACCTTCAATTAAGCTAAGGTTAATTTAAGGTTAAACAGCAGTAGACCGATCCAAGTTGACATAACTACAATAGAAGTTAGTAGCACGGGTATGACTGCTAAAGTTCAAATGTTTGCAGCTCGGTTAAAATAGATATAGTGCTTACAGGCAGATTAGCTATAGACTATTGCTTACTCTTACGGTTTAATCCCACCAGCAGCGATCGGTCATAAGCCCTAGTGCAAAGGAATCGGAGAGCGATGGCCATCCTCGCTATAGGCAACTCTTGCCTGATCTTGGGGAAAAGTTGGTAAGAGCAAGGTGCGATTACTTCTTTCTAGAGCTGGTCTTGCCTCCGAAGAATCACTATAACCATACGGTTGATTGGATAGCTTACTAAAAAATACCGTAAAATTACGGTTGATTTGATCTGTTTCTCAGGGAAATATAGAAGCAGGACACGATAAACGCCTCAACCGACTGAAATATTATTACAATCTTCCGGTTCTAGAGAGCTAACTAATTCCGTTGAACCCTTGGAAAACTATTTTAGTGTAAAGCCACTAGAGCGATTAATTTAAATTTTGCTCGAACAGAGAATTTTTACAAGAAGGAGATAACGATGTCTGATAAAACCGACTTTCTATATCCTCGCAGCCGTTATTACGGTCAAGTCAAACCCGAAAATTTGGTGTTTAATGCCAATCTCCAAGAGTTTGCTCAACGGGTTAACTATATCTGTAATTTAGAAACCGCAGGGAAACTTGATCCAGAAGAAGCTTACAGACAAATTAAAGACCTTTGGAAGCAATTAAAACACACTAAAAAACAACTTCAAGTTGGTGAAGATCCCTTCCAAGGTGATGACAAAGAGAATTAGAAATTATGAATGGTGAATATGAATTATAAAAAATTTGTCATTCACAATTCATCCTTTTTGTCACTTTGTTGTCAGCGTGTGAACACCATCCCATCCCTCTGGGGGTGGGTTGTCCCGATAGTATTTTGCTCGTTCTAAGTGGATTAATACCGCTTGATCGGTTGGGGGTCTTAAAGGATACGCTTGTTCAAAGTAGCTGAGAGCCTTGTAAAAATCTCGGTTTAGATAGGCTCCCCGTCCTGCTTCATAAAGGTCTAAAAACTGCTTGGCTTTATCGTTGAGAGGCATATCAGATTCGCCAATCAACTCATAAATTCTAACCGCTTGGTTTTTCCCTTTAACCCGGATTCGATCTAACTCGCGCACCCAAATATGATCGCGGCACAAGTTATAGGTAGACTCACTTAAAATAATATCGCAGCCATACTCTTTAGTGGCGCTTTCCAAGCGAGCGCTCAGATTCACTCCATCCCCAATGACGGTATAGTCCATTCGTTTTTGCGAACCAATATTGCCCGCCACTACTTCTCCTGAACTAATCCCAATCCCAATGCGGATGAGAGGTTGGTTTGTTTGTAGGCGTGACTGATTGAAGGCCGCTAAGCGCCAGCGCATGTCTAGTGCTGACTGAACGGCCATCAAAGCATGATTTTCCTGTAATGGTAGTGGTGCCCCAAACACTGCCATCAGGGCATCCCCAATAAACTTATCCAACGTGCCTTCGTGGTTAAAGACTGCCTCCACCATTGTTTCAAAATACTGGTTCAGCAGTGACACCACCTCAGCGGCTCCCAAATTCTCTGTAAGGGTGGTGTAACCCCGGATATCGGAAAATAGAATCGTAACTTCCTTGCGCTCACCTACCATGAGCTTATCTTCCCCTCGTGCCATCACTTGCTCGGCAACTCGGGGTGTCATGTAGCGATACATCGTAGTTTTCATCCGCTTTTCGCGGCTAATATCTTCTAGAACCACAAGACCTCCCCGCACCGTTCCTTCTGGATTAGTCAGGGGATTAACGGTCAGGTTAATACTACGTTCAATTTCCTGGACTTGCTCTTTGGGCAAGTAAGTTGAAGCGTGAGAATCCCAAGGTGTCTCATTCCAAGGAATATAAACATTGGG
>JBFLZA010000833.1:0-3482 GCA_040756535.1 Cyanobacteriota bacterium | reverse complement strand
TCTGCCAGTGCATTTATATTTGGTGGCTTGAGCGTCCAGCACCAAGCCTTGCTTCGGCGGCAAATGCGCTTTACTGCTCTAGCTGCAATTGAGATCGTCTCCATCGTGCTGGGGGTAGCGATCGCGATTATTTCAGCTTTTTATGGGGCTGGATACTGGTCGCTGGTGTTCATGTCACTGACCACGGCGATCGCCACTGCTGCTGGGGTTTGGGTGATGTGTGGTTGGCGTCCTGGCTTACCTGCTCAACGCTCAGGTGTCCGTTCTATGCTAGCTTTTGGTGGCAACCTGACTGGTTTTAGCGTCCTTAACTACTGCGCCCGAAACCTTGACAACATTCTCATCGGACGGGTGTGGGGTGCTGAGGCTCTAGGAGTGTACGCGAAAGCATACAGCCTAATGATGCTTCCTTTGCAACAAATTAATTCCCCCATTACCGCGGTTGCCGTTCCCGGTCTGAGCCGATTGCATTCTGAGCCACAGCAATTCCGCAACCACTATCTAAAAGGACTGTCGCTGATCTCATTTTTGACTACCCCCATCGTCCTATTTATGATGATCGTCTCCGAGGAATTGGTTGAGCTGATACTCGGCTCCCAATGGGGAGAGGCTGGTACAATTTTTAAGTTTCTTGGTATATCCGCACTCGTCCAACCACTTACGAATACCTCTGGCTGGCTCTATATTTCTTCAGGAAGGACAGCGCAGATGTTTAAGTGGGGAGTGTTTGCTTCCAGCTTCTTGGTGATTTCTTTTTTTGTTGGATTGCCTTATGGCGCACGTGGTGTTGCTTTAAGTTATTCAATTGCCAAGCTATTACAGACGTTGCCTTATATGTACTACGCAACGCGCAGCACGCCTATCACTATGCTCGATTTATTAGAAGCTATGAAGCATCCTTTCCTAGCATCTCTCATAGCAGGCGCGATCGCTTTTGGAGTTAAGTTAGCGATCGCGCCAACTTTAACGGTTTGGGCTACAGTGATTGTCAGTTTGACGGTAATGGCTTTGACCTATTTGATCTTAATGTTCTATGTATTCAATACCAAGGAGCTTTACCCGTCTGTACTAAAACAGCTCAAACGGCCTAAAGGCTCTTGATGCTTAACCGTCCAGCATGATGACAGCAAACAATCGCATATTGGGTGAAATCTACAATGAGAATTGCCTTTATTGTTGGAAAATTCCCTACTTTATCAGAGACGTTTATTTTAAATCAGATCGTGGGGCTGATCGAGCAAGGGCAGGAAATTGATATCTACGCCCAGCAACCAGGCGATACTGCCAAAATCCATCCGGATGTGGAAAGATATCAACTTCTTGAGCGCACCTACTATGTTCCATGAGGCTACCTAATCGCCCACCCAGCGGTCTGACCCGAAATGGGTGCGGCTGGTCGTGCATACGTGGAAAAGCACTAGGAAATTGGGCAGCTAAATGACCATTTAGCTGAAATATACGAGAAACTGCTAATTACCTGATACGGTATGTAGTAAATATAAAAGTCAAGTTACAGGGGTAAATTTGTTGTGAAAGTCGCGATGATTGTTGGTCGATTTCCGGTTTTGTCAGAAACATTTATCTTAAATCAAATCGCAGGTTTAATCGATCGGGGTCATGAAGTGGATATCTATTCTGACCAACCAGGAGATACTTCCAAGGTACATCCAGCAGTAGAAAAATACCAACTCCTGAATCGCACCTACTACATCAAAATGCCATCTAATATTGCCATCCGCGGGCTGAAAGGCTTGGGGTTGCTATTCGCGAACAGCTACAAAAACCCAGCGCTCTTACTGCGATCGCTCAATGTTTTTAAGTATGGCAAAGAAGCAGCTTCATTGAGGCTGCTATATGCAGCAGTCTCACTGTTGGGCAAAAAAGAATACGACATCATCCATTGCCAATTTGGCCCCTTAGGATTCATCGGGATGTCGTTTCGGCTACTCAGTGCCCCCCACGGAAAATTAATTACCTCATTTCGCGGTTTCGATATTAGCCAGCATATTCAGGAGTTCGGTGAAGACGTTTATAATCCCCTATTCGCCACAGGAGACCTTTTTCTTTCCAACTGCGATTATTTCAAACGCCGCCTGATTAAGCTAGGCTGTGATGAAAACAAAATTATCGTCCTTCGTTCGGGAATCGATTGTAGCAAGTTTGTGTTTACCACACGTCATCTGCCCGCTGATGGTCGGATTGGGATTGTCACCACGGGTCGCCTTGTCGAAAAAAAAGGGATTGAGTATGGAATTCGTGCCATTGCCAAGTTGGCTAAGGCATACCCGAACATCGAGTACAACATCGTTGGCGATGGGCCATTAAAGGAGAGCTTGCAGCAACTCATTGATGAACTGGACGTTAATGACAAAGTAAAATTGCTCGGTCACAAGCAGCAGCAGGAACTCATTGAAATTCTCGACAACTCCCATATATTTATCGCCCCCTGCGTGACAGCTAAGAACGGCGATCAAGATGCCCCAGTGAACGTATTAAAAGAAGCAATGGCAATGGGTTTACCAGTGATAGGGACTCAACACGGTGGCATTCCAGAACTGATTGAAGATGGGATTTCGGGGTTTTTGGTTCCAGAACGGGATGCCGATACCCTGGCTGAAAAGTTGGGCTATTTATTTGAGCATCCGGAGGTTTGGCCTGAAATGGGTCGATCCGGTCGCGCCTACGTAGAAGCGCACTACGACTTTAACAAGCTGAACGAGCGGTTGGTAGAAATCTACCATTAGATAGAGATCGGTTATTGAAGTCGCGCTTTACAGGTAAATATCTGCCATTAGGGGTATTTTTATCGAGAAAAAATATGCTAAAAACCGGATAATTTTCTGATTGAATGAGTCCAAAAATCAAGCCTTAAAGTAGGGCTTTTCTATTAATTACAACTTCACCAAAACTTCACATTAAAAGCAGGGGAAATCATATTTCCTTGGTGCTTGTATAGCAAAAACTCTGGTAACATTTACTAGAGTAAAGTGAACAAAGCTAACACTGTGTTGCCTGCAATCAAAATAATTTAACAGCAAGCGTCGGCACAGTGAAACATCATGAAAAAGCGCTCCGGCAAGAAAATTTAGCCCGGAATTAGCAATCAACGATTGGCTGTTCAAAGGTTCAGTAGCGGTAGACACTATGAGTCGAAGTCAGACATTCGGACGGGAAACAAGGTTGCGTGGGGCTAAAGCAAAATTAAAATTGAGCTTGATGAAGCGAACCGGGAACTTTGATAAATTGACCTCTCTGATTTTGGAGGTGCAGAAGAAAACTCTCTATCTAGGTTTAGTGACAATGATTTTGTCTTCTATTCTAGATAGTGTAGGAATCGGGTTAATGATTCCTTTTCTTAAAGTAATTTTGAATGAAGGAGGTGGAACTCTTCTTCCGCAAATGGCTTTAACGGAAGGGTTGAACAATTGGCTAGCGCAGCAAGGTAAAGGAAGTCTCATTAGCTTGTTTGCCCTAGTTCTTAT
>JBFLZA010000832.1:0-3509 GCA_040756535.1 Cyanobacteriota bacterium | reverse complement strand
AATTGCAGACGGCGATTGGATTCGGGAGCCGCTAAGGAATTACTGGCAATAACGGTGACAGATTTATCAATCACAGCATAGCTAAGACGAGTCACCACATAAGTTCCTGCTGCGATCGCACCCAATCGCAAGGGAATCTTGAGACTTTTGAGAATCCAAACCTGGGCAACTCGGGTGTAAGGAAATAGACCCAAGATAAACAGCGTTCCCCCTCCTATAATTGCCACTTTAGCCAGTTGGAACAGCCGGTGCTGAACTTCTTTAACATTCCACTGGTGCTTTTGATTCAGTTGGGTTGTGACTGGCTCGGTAGGAGATACCTCAGATGATGAATTTAGCTCGTCTTTTGACTGCTTTAATCGGCGTTCCCAACGGTAGATGGCTACACTAGCGAGAAGCATCGCTACAGCAGTCCCAGCAGCAATTCCTGCTCGACGGGTGAGAACTTCGGGTTGCCGTTCCTGCTTCGCCTGTTCCAACCCTTGTTTCAACTGATCCATAATCTGGTTGGCTCTCGTTTCCAGATCGACCCCTGCGCGATCCGCATCTTGACTCGTTACGCTCAAGAGGCGAATGGTTTTACCGCCAGCAGAGACGTAAATATTGGGTAAGTTCTGTTCTTGTTCTTGATAAACCTTTAATTCGGCAGAATCGCTTCGGAAGTAGGCGCGACTAATGTCTTGTAATCGCTGTTCGATCCCTCGAATTCGGTCGGGTAGCTGCGATCGGCGATCGACGATTCTAAACAGACAGCGCTGATCGAGACGGACACAAGCAGATTCTATGCGATCGCTTTGATTTTGATTGAGTACATTGGGGGATAGCGGGTTCAAATCTTGTAAGTTGGGTATCTGTGCCTGAACAGGAGACACCAGTCCGCCTGCCAGAAAGAACGCTCCGGCATTCAGCGTTAATGTAGCGGCTCCGTAAGAGCTAACAATAGTACTCCAGCGAATCATCCAAGATTTTGATCGCATTTTCCACTCCTCTAATCGACTACTATTTCGTTGAACGCTAGTAAGCCAAGACAAGCTAAGTACATTGACTGAAGCTGATCTGACCTACCGACGCGTGCAACACCCCTAGAGCGTATAGAGTAAACACTATAGTTCTGGGCGAGTTGGCAATCCTACGGCTACAGGGTTGGCCTGCATACATAGCGATGCCCACACCATGCTTAAAGTATCTTCATAATTTCTCGGATGCTTACCTCTAAAGTGGGAAAAAACACCAAATCGCATCTAATTTATCGAGCTTGACTTGATGGCGATGTTACTAAACCACAGAGGACAAGTGTTTGGACGCTGGAGTTGTACCAGTTAGCAAATTGTCCACCCAAAAACACGGGTAACTCCAAAAAATAGGTCAAAAATCATAAAAAACTGATAGTCATTTGAAAGAGTTGCATAGAGCCACTCTAAAAGTGGCTCAAAGATTTCTATTGTAGAAGTATCAACAGTTGGAGATAAAAAGATGCCATTAGTTCTAGGTTTTATTATCTTTGGTACTTTCGCTCTAACCGCTGTCATTGCTGAAAGCGATCCGCAATCTGAACCCAAAAGACTCACAAAAAAAACACGGAAAATTCCCCGTAGAAAATAATCAGAAATAGGAAGTAAAAATGTTTGAATTTGACCTACCCGACAAAAAAAATATTTCGACTCAATCAGCCCCAAATTCAACGGTTCTCACTCAAGAAGAAGTTGCAGAAGTCATACGATTATCTGAAACCTATAGCTTATCGCGTGCAGACCAAATCAAATTGCTTTTGTTAGTGAGAAAGCTAAAAAATAAAGTTGATACTCAATCAAAACACAATTGAACAGTAAAAATAACTATTCCCAATTCCCAATTCCCTGTTCCCTTGTAAATAGCGTTATTCGACAAGGTGAGCTACTACGCTGACTAACTGAGCTGGCTCAACAGGCTTAGGCATGTGTATTTGAAAGCCTGTTTCAAGAGCTTGTGTACGGTCTTCATCTCTAGCGAAAGCTGTCAGTGCAATGGCTGGTGTTTGTCTCTCTTGCTCTGATTCAAGCTTTCTCACTCGTAAGAGTAACGAATAGCCATCCTCCTCTGGCATACCAATATCACTGATTAAAATATCGGGTTTCACGTCCGCAAATGCTGCAAATGCTGCTCGCGCTGATGTAACTGCTGTTACTTGTGCTCCGTACTGTCTGAGTACAGCACTGAGGGATTCGCAAGTATCGGTATCGTCATCTACGAGTAGCACCCGCAAGCCATTCAGTGTTGGCAAGGAAGGATGAGAGATTGATGAGGAATGACTGTTAGGATCTAATTTTTCCTTCTGAAGCGGAAGTTGCACCGTAAACGTTGCGCCCTTTCCTTCTCCCTCGCTAGCGGCGTGGACAGTGCCACCGTGCAGTTCCACCAGATGGCGCACGATCGCTAAACCGAGTCCGAGTCCACCGTGTTCTCTGGTGCTGGTGCTGTCTGCCTGACGGAAGCGCTCAAAGATGTAGGGTAAAAAGTCAGGGCTAATGCCGATACCCGTGTCGCTGATAATAATTTGGGCATAATTCCCGGTGCTATGGAGCCGAATCTGTACCCGTCCCCCCTCCGATGTAAATTTAACGGCGTTGGAGAGCAAATTCCAAATCAGTTGTTGCAAGCGTCCTGGATCACCCGAAACCAAACCGACTGATGGACTCAAGACAGATTCTACTTCAATCTTTTTAGGTTCAGCGATTGGACGCATATCCTCAATAGCTGCCTTAATGATGGTGGCGAGATCGACTGAACAAGTATTCAGGCGGATACTGCTGCGGATAATTCGCGACATATCCAAGATATCATCGATAATTTTTGCTTGAGCCTTAGCATTTCGCTCGATACTACTGATTGCTTTATTCAGGGTACTATCGTTAAAATTCTTGTTACGCAAGAGCTGAGACCAGCAAAGAATGGTACTTAAAGGAGTACGAAGTTCGTGGGAAACGATCGCTAAGAACTCGTCCTTCAATCGATTTGCTTGCTCCAATTGCTCTGCCTGATGTCTTAGTACATCCTCTAGCCGCTTGCGTTCAGTAAGTTCAGTTTGGGCTTGCTGGTAGAGTTGGGCTTGATGAATTGCGATCGCACAGTGATCAGCTACAGCCGTCATCAGCGTTACTTCATCAGTTGTCCATTCCCGTTCCCGATCGCACTGATGCAAGCTGATTTCACCTAAGTAAGACTGCTGATACAGCAAGGGGACAATCATCAGAGAGCGAATTCCACAGTCTTTGGCCAAATCCTGTAAGTCAGGTGCTAAGTGGGAGTCAATTTGATTAATCACCACCGACTCACTGCGCTCTAGACGTTCCCGGTAGTGTTGATAGAACTGACCATTCACCTCCATAAAACATTGCTGATCCATATGAGCGGCGGCACTGATGTAGCACGCCGTAATTTGATGATCAGGCTGAGGTTGGCAAATCAGGCAGTAATTCACTTGCAACACTTCTTGCAGTTGATTTGCCGTAGTTTGTAGGACTTCATCCAGA
>JBFLZA010000831.1:0-3514 GCA_040756535.1 Cyanobacteriota bacterium | reverse complement strand
TCTCTACTGGCGATAGAACAACTCAGCTAAGACCGAGTCAAGATTAATTTAGAAAAACTACATATAATTAAATAAAATTACATATTCAACCAACAAAAGTTGGGAGTTAGCCATGAAAAAGGTATCGTACAGTTTCGTACTTCAGCGACTGGCTACTGTTTTGGCTGTAGCAACTCTCTCTTTGTGCCTAACAGCCGCTATCACAGGAATTCTTCTATCCTTCTATTACGAACCAACAGCCGGTGGAGCCTATAATTCCCTGAGGGTGATTAAATCGGAAATTCCCAATGGGTGGTTAATTCAGCGGATTCATGAAATTGCAGGCAACGGCTTAATCGGTGTGTGTTTGGTAGAAATCGTTGTCATGTTTCTGGGAGAGAAATTTCGCCCTAGCTGGTTAACAGCTTGGATTAGCGGAATTCTCTTAACCTTAACAGCGATCGCATTGGGTTGGACTGCCATGCTTCTCGACTGGACACAGTTAGGATACTGGCGTTTCACCATTGAGCTAGGAACCATAGAAGCTATCCCTGTAATGGGTTCTCTACTGCGAGACATTATCACGGGTGGGGGAGCCATTAACACTGTAACTGTTGCCCACTTGTACACACTGCATAGTTATATTCTCTCCATTGGAGCGCTGGTTCTTGCCGTTATTCATCTCGGAGGGCTACTGCTACAAGAAAAAGAAGAAAAACAGAGCCTTGTAGAATCAGAACTAAATCTCTCTTTGTCTGAGTAACGGTTGTTAACTCATCCCAGAACGCTCACTACGTGGGATTTCCCGTTAGTGGTGAGTAGGCGAGTAGGTAGTCTCAGATCTGTCTTGAAAGTCAGGAGTCAGGAGTCTCCAAGTCAGGAGTCTCCAAGTCAGGAGGAAAGACTTTCATCGCAATGCTCGTGTGTGCAGCTCATGGAGAGCCTTGCACCTTATCACTCACAGACTGGAACTCTAGGGCTATTGCATTCAAAGTCTGCCTATAGCAGGCTGCAAAAAGCTATATTTTCCATTAGTCCGCGCAGGCGGACTTTGTTTATATAGCCGCGATTTCTAATCGCCAGAGCTTGGTACTCAATGTAATAAAAATTACCTTCCCTAGTTCGGTAATTACCCTGGCGTGTGGGAGGATTTCCAACTGTTAAATCCTTATATTTCCCGGTTAACCTAAAACTAAACCAGAACTATCATTAATCTTTGTTAATTACTAAGCTCAGCTCGCTGAGTAAGGACAAAACGCTTCTGATTAGTGATAGCACCACTACTTTTCTGCCTAAAGAGAGAATCGCTCTAGCAAAAGTTAAGCCATTCTTTATATAAGGGTTAATCTGTAAGCCGATTCATCTTTCTAAAAAGGTAGCTTTGGGCAGCTTAATGTAGAACTAAGACTAATTTACTTTTATTAAGTAGGATTTGCAATGCCTGAATCACTGAAAACTAAACTTACTGACGACCTTCAAAAAGCTAAAGAAGAAGGTAAATTACGAACAGAGAGAATCCGTGAGATTGTCCAAGCGGCTGTATTCCAAACGACGTCAGAGTTAAAAGAAGGCTCTAGTGAGATTCGCTCAATTGTCAAAGAAACTATCTCAACAGCCATTGAAGTTTTTAAAGACAAAGGAGGAGAAATAAAAGAAGAAATTACGGCATCGATTGAAGGAGCCATTGAAGGCATTACTCAAGCCAAGCGTAAATCCATTGCTAATACTGAATCAGAGCTTAAGCAGCTACAAGCTCAAATCGATGCTGAAGAGGCTGAGCTACAAAATCAAATTGATACTGTGTTAGCTGACGTTGAAGAAACTGGGAAAAATACAGACGGCAGTACAAAAGCCTCAATTGAAGCAGCTATCAATGCGATTAAAGATAGCGAAGAAATGTCTCTAATGCAAAAGCGCTATGCCCAACTTCAAGCGCAACTAGCGATTTTAAAAGCTAACTTGTCTGCTCGATATGGAGAGCGCTATGAAGACATTAAGAAATATCTAGATGAGGCGAAAGTTTGGTACGAACGTTCTCAACCGAAAGCAGAAGCGGTTGCCGGCCAAGTTAAGGAAAAGCATACTGATTTTGAAAATAAGCTAGGCGAAGCAGGTGCGGCTTTAGCAAGGAAAGAACAGCATGTCAAACAACTTTTGAAAGAGTTATGGCAGTCTATTACTGAGCCATCAGATACTAAATAATAGCTAAATAAACAGCAATCTCCCAAGCCATTTAATCAGCCTGGGAGATTTTTAGTAAGAATTTATACGCCCTCTTTTTCAAACTCCTGCTTGCCGCTTCACTTCATTCATTACTGCATCCCTGTCTCTCTAGCCACATTCTCTTGATGCTTGACGATTACCCAAAGCGCATGGATACTACCGGGCAAAATACCAAGCACCGTCAGCAAAATGTTAATCACCAGAGTGGGCCCCACCCCAACGGTTAGAAAAACGCCTACGGGAGGTAGGAAAATAGCAAGGAGAATTCTGACAATATCCATAATGTTTCTCTTGGATTTTACTAAACTACTTTTAACTCTATTCTTACCAGGAAATCTTATTTGAACCTCTCTCCTAAGGATTATTATCGAGAAAATTAATACTTGAATGGCAGACGATTTGAAACGTAAGCTAATTCAGTCATTGGGCAGATTAAGCCCTGAAACTCAAATAATCTAACAATTCTTACCCTAGCAAACTTAGCCAGATATCGCTTGTTCCAGAAAATCGCTAAGTGTCGTAGTTTCTTAACTTTAATTGTTCGGGTTACCCACCCTACGGCTGGTGATATTGATTCAAAATTAAATCGTTGACATTGCTTTGGCGTCAAGCATTACTGTTAACAAACGTAAATATTCTAGCGACAGAACATCTATCTCTGTAGAGAGGTCTAAGACGAACTTATCACCGAGTATGGAGATAGTCTAAAGCGACTAGAAGCTTATTGATTGTAAATTTGAGGAAAAAATTATGCTTGGAACTCTTCTTACTTTATTAGCTACTGCTTTAAGTTTATTGGTGGTTGACATCGCTGTACCAGGAGTTGATCTGGCGAATTTTCCAGCCGCTATAATTGCTGCATTGGCAATTGGTTTTGTTAACTCCTCCGTGAAGCCAATCCTATCAGCCTTGTCCATGCCGCTGAATTTTTTGAGCTTGGGAGCATTTTCGTTAGTTGTTAACGGTATCTGTTTTTCGCTGGCTGCAGCTTTGGTGCCAGGATTTAGAGTGAGTGGATTGTTAGCTTTTATCTTGGGTCCGATTATCTTGTCTTTTGTTAACACCTTCTTGAGCAAGTATTTTGCTGAGAAATATTCTACTCTCAACTTGGCAGGTACACCATCAGATTCTGGCCAGTTGGAAGGCGCTCGGAATTCTCAACCCCAAATGGAAGCTGCTCAAAGACATCCTGACAAAGTTGAAGCGTAATTTGAGCTACCGAATACATCTAATTAATCAAATAGGGAGGGCAAGTCGCTATACTTGCCCTTTTTTTATCGTTATTATGCAATTGAGAAAACCCCGCTCTTGT
>JBFLZA010000830.1:0-3516 GCA_040756535.1 Cyanobacteriota bacterium | reverse complement strand
AGCAAAAGCTGCGGTTGAACCATTAATTAAAGCTTTAGAAGATGAAGGCTATTCTGTTCGTCTTGAAGCAGCAGAGGCCCTGGGTAAAATCCGAGCAAAAGCAGCAGAGGCGCTGGGTAAAATCCGAGCAAAAGCAGCAGTCAAACCATTACTTAAAGCCCTAGAAGATGAAAGCAATTCTATTCGTTCTAGTGCAGCAGATGTACTGGGTGAAATAGCTAGCCCTAAAGTACTGCCTGATTTGTATAAGCATCTACAAAACAGTGAAGGAAGCTATTTACTCAATCCCATTTATACCCTTCAAAAGCGCTGCAAATTCTATAACTACACGCTTACTCAACCTTCTTCTCCACCCGTATAAGGAGGAAGTGAATACTATTATTAATCGTTTTTGAAAATCGCGTAAAAGCCTACCTCCATCCGTGCAATAACACACCATTTGGGCTATGAATAGCTCAATGCAAAGATGAGCTGTTAACTAAACTATGCGTATTCTAGCGATTGGAGACATTCACGGCTGTTCGACGGCGTTTGAAGAACTAATAGCTGCTGTAGATTTACAGCCGGAAGACCGAGTAGTGACTCTTGGCGACTACGTAGACCACGGCCCTGACTCCAAAGGCATTCTTAATCGGCTCATTGCACTCCATTACACAGGACAGCTAGTGGCTCTTCGTGGCAATCATGAGCGCATGATGTTACAAGCTTATAAAAATAGTACCTGGGAATTGCCGTGGCTTAATTGTGGTGGTGATAAAACGCTCGCTTCTTACTCAGTCACGGGTAAGGCGGGTAAGCTAGCGGATGTACCTGATAACCATTGGGATTTTCTGGAGAAGGTGTGTGTCAACTGGTACGAGACAGACACACATTTATTTGTACACGCTAACGCTCATCCAGAGATGCCTCTTGCCGAGCAACCAGAACACATCCTGTTATGGGAACCGTTCGAGTACGTCCAGCGGCACTGTTCTGGTAAAACGCTAGTGTGCGGACATACTGTTCAAACCAGTGGTCTCCCTCGCCATATTGGTTATGCTGTCTGCATCGATACCTGGGTTTACGGCAAGGGCTGGTTGACCTGCTGGGATATAATTAGCGGCAGAGTTTGGCAGGCTAATCAATCTGCTGAGGTGCGAACAACTTGGATTAACGAATTCACCTCATCGGTTTGTAAGTAAACCCAAGTAAAGACCTCACTTACAACACTATGAAAGACATTGCAGTAGTGGTATAGAAATAAGTTGCCTCTGCAAGAAAATGAGTGGAATTTCCTGGGCATTAACCATTAATACTGAACGGCTGATCCTTCGTCCCCAGCAACCAAGTGATTATGAGACTTGGTACGCTGGCTTTTCTAGGCGATTGCCAAAACAACATCAATACGATGATGGGCTGGTTAGTTTGGATCACTGCGATCGCCACTGGTTTGCAGATTTGTGTCAGCGTCATCAACAGCAGGCGTTAACCGATCGGGTTTTCGTATTCGGTATTTTTTCTCGTCAAACCGCTCAGCATCTTGGAAACATCGATCTGTCAACGATTCGTCGCGCAGAACATCAGTGGGCAATTTTAGGATACGAAATTCACAACCAACACTGGAGGCAAGGTTTCGGCAGGGAAGCAGTTCGAGCCACACTAATTGCTGGGTTTGAGACGCTGGGTTATCATCGCATCGAAGCCGCCATTAATCTGGATAATCAAGCATCAATTGCATTTGCTCAAAGTGTGGGTATGCAGAAGGAGTGCATTCGTCGCGGCTTTCTGTATGAGAACGAGCAATGGGTAGACCATTTCATTTATGTTGCTCTACCCTCTGATCTAGGTTTAGTCGAAAAGCCACCCACGATCTCCCCATCAGGCATTTAGTGAAACGGTATTACGGGCAAACGGTTGTAGGTCATTTTTGTGGGAGCTAGCGCGGTGGTGATCGCCCGTTCCGGTCTGAAAGCGATCTCAATCCCAGAAACACTGTAGAGAGGGGACGCTCTCGATGTTTCCGGATTCTGCCCTAGCAGCTAAGTGTAGCTCCAATATCTAACATAAATAAACTGTGTTCTTTTGTTAAATAGCACCCAATAACCATCTGTACTTGTAGGTGGAATTTGACCAAACTTATGCTTCGGTTGTTGGGTAAAATAACATTCTAAATTTTCTACCTCATTTAAATTTTGTATATCCTCAGCAGAACGATTGGATAAAGGAATAAGCCCAAACAGTTTGTTTTGTTGGGTGATAACTTGAGAAAACCACTGTCTAATTGTTTCTAATTCTTGACGGTTGCAAGCTGTACCGTCTCTTATACCCTTGTAAAAACCCTGATATTTAGGTGGAGGCAATTCTTCTTTTACATGAAATCTAATCCATATATCTCGACCGTCAAAAATATAGGTGTATCCGCCGCCAATTAAGCGATCGGCTTTGACCTCTGAACGAAATTCCCAATCGTATAGCCAATCAGGCTCGGTGGGAACCGGAATTCCACCAGTTGTGAGCAAGAGCAGAAAAAATAGCACAACAGGTGTCCCTATCACAATTGCGAGAAATGCTAAAAGTTTCTTGATCATCTTGCAAACAGTTGGGGATTAGTCGGTCAACTTATTATCGTCGTAAAGCCGACTTACTTAAGTAAAATTTTAAATGATTATTTTTACTGTTAATTTTGCAGTAATTTTGCGACTTCCCGAATCAGTGCGCGTAGCAGTTTAGCTTTGGTCTGCCCCGTGTACTCAGCTAATTCAGATAACTGCTCGTAGGTTTCTGGGTCAAGGTCAAGCGTGATTCTGGTTTTTGAGGGAACTTGCTTCTTCAGCTTCTCCAGCAGGTTTTCTTCTTCCTGGGTCGGAGCTGGTTTCTTGCCCTTTGTCTTTTGTTTGCTGGCAGGTTCAGCCTGTGGTTCTAAGTTACCCAATGCAAATTGAGAAACCAAATCAGTTAAAGAATGTCGAGGTTTATTCTTACTCATGAAGCTAACCGAAGAATCTCTGTAAATAGCCGCTGGTAATCTGACGCTGCATCTTCTGACCCTTTTAGTCCCCAAACGGTTGTGTTTTGCAAGAAGGCATCTGCGATCGCTTGCCGCTGATAGATAACTTGCTTGAATGCCTTGACTCCTTCCAGTTGCTTTAATAGCTCTTGAGCTTCTTTCAACAGCTTGGTATTCTTCACTCCTCGATTAATGAAAATGCCGGAGAGAGGAAATCCACCTCGCGCATTCTGAATTTGGCGTACCATCCTGACAGCCGATGCTGCTGAAACTAAATCCAGCCCAGATGGAGTTATCGGAATTACTGCAAGTTTTGCAGTAAGAAGTGTACACCGGGTTGCCTCTCCCAAATTCCCAGCATTGTCCACTACCAAATAATCCACAGTCTTTTCTAGCTTAGGAATTTCTTCAGCCAACTCATCTGGATCGGTCATGCGATAGATAGGCACTTCTGTATCCATTGAATGCAGCCAGGTGGATGTACTGCTCTGTCCGTCCGCGTCAATGACCGCGACCTTGCGCTTTTTGAT
>JBFLZA010000829.1:0-3519 GCA_040756535.1 Cyanobacteriota bacterium | reverse complement strand
TAATCCAGAAGTGGAATGTAGAACTGACTTGGAAACTATAGAAGAGAGCGTATCCAAGGTTTTAGCCAAGCTACAAGAATTAGGTTATCTTGCTTTAACAACTCTCTAAAATGTAGGGTGGCAATGTCCACCCTACCCATAGAGTTTCTGCATAAGTCCTAAAGCAGAAATATCAACCCGACATACGGCTGATGATACCGAGTTGACGATCAACTGGGTTTTCCCTAGTAGCGGACTGAGTTGGGTCAATTCCCTCTAAATTGGGATTTTCATCTTCGTGGAAAGCCTCATCCAGAGCCTCAGCATCCGGTTGAGAGACAGCGGAACCTTCAGTGTTCGGGTTATCCCATTCAATATCAGGATTGGTATAACCAGTATTGGGAGTTTCTACGCCTGGAATATCAGCACGTCTATGCCCTGAAGTCATTAATTTAATCCTCTCAAATAGACAACGGCAGAATTTTTCTATTTCTTATGCATCCAGTGTTTGAATTTTGTTAGAGATGTTCGTCACTCTGAAGGGGGAATTTCTCCAGGTAAAATTCTTTAATTGAGTTCTTCTCAAGCGATGCGTTACACTTCGTTAACGCACCCTACAGAGATTTAAGATTCAGTTTATAAATCCGCTTTTACAGCAAGAGAAACGGGTGCAAGATATCAGTGGAGCTAACCCAAAAATTGCTTATGACTAGCTATCAATTTCCAGAAGATTTTTTGTGGGGTGCCGCAACTGCCTCCTATCAGATCGAAGGAGCCGGTAGTGAAGGGGGGCGCAAACCCAGTGTGTGGGATACCTTCAGTGCGACTCCGGGACGTGTGCTCAATGGGGATACGGGGGCTATCGCGTGCGATCACTATCATCGGTACGAAGAAGACGTGCAGTTGATGGTACAACTGGGCATTAAGCATTATCGATTTAGTATTGCTTGGCCGCGCATTATTCCCGATGGGAGAGGAGCAGTTAACGAGCAAGGTGTGGATTTCTACAAGCGCTTGGTTGACTGCCTGCTAGAGCATGACATTACCCCTGATGCCACATTGTTTCACTGGGACTCTCCTCAAGCGCTGGAAGATTTATACGGTTCTTGGCAAAGTCGGGAGATAGCGTCGGACTATGCGGACTACGTGACGGCGGTGGTGAGTCGGTTGGGCGATCGCATAACCCACTGGATGACCATTAACGAAATTATGTGCTTTACTCACCTGGGTTATGACGTTGATACAGAACCCCTTCATGCACCAGGGACGCGTGTTCACTCCAAAAAAGATGTGTGGCAAACCTCTCACCATGCTCTACTTGCTCATGGTTTGGGTTGTCAAGCGATTCGTGCCGCTTCACCTGTTCCTTGTGCGATCGCACTGGTAGACAATCTTGCTGCCACCGTTCCAATTAACGAGTCACCTGCTCATGTAGACGCAGCCAAAAAGGCATTCCATACCTGTGGGCAAAATGGTGGCATCATTTTTCCTGCGCTCACAGGTGCTTATAGTCCTGCTTTGCTTGAACAGTTGGGGACAGATGCGCCAGATATTCAAGAGGGTGACTTGGAAATCATCCATCAACCTTTGGACGCACTAGGACTGAATATCTACACGGGCACGTATGTCCGGGCAGCCGACAGCGAACTAGGATATGAATTTCTCGACTTACCCAAGGGTTATCCTCGGATGAATATGCCTTGGTTAAATATTGTGCCGGAGTCGATTTATTGGGGCATCCGTCATATTAGCGAAACCTTGGGGCGTGAGGATTTGCCAATATTTATTACTGAAAATGGTTGTGCTGCACAAGACGAGGTAAATGTCAAGAACGAAGTCATCGATACTGACCGAATTATGTATCTGCGACAGCATTTAAAAGCAGCACATCGAGCGGTTAGTGAGGGGTATCCGCTGAAAGGGTATTTTGTTTGGAGTTTGATGGATAACTTTGAATGGGCCTGGGGGTATGACCGCCGTTTTGGGATTACCTATATTGATTACCCGACCCAGGAACGGATTCCAAAGGCAAGTTTTGAGTGGTATCAGGAATGTATTCGCAGCAATCGGGTAGTGTAATGAAGTGCGATCGCACCAAGTATGACGATATCTGAAACCAAGTCACTACTCCCACTTGGGGCCAGTTAGAGTACTACGCAGACGCCACTTGCCCTCAGGAGTCAAAACTTCCAATAAGCCACTATTGAGTTCTTCCTTAACATAAGGGCTTGCCAATACAGGCCAGTTTTTGAGGATTCGCTCTTTGCCATTGATACTGGCGCGACTGATTCCGCCCTTGGGTTCGTAAGTCATCTCTAGGCGATTCCCCTGTAGGCTGGTATAAGCAATCTGACCCAATTTCTCCCAAGAACGGTCATTGACCTGGGTTTTGTCGAGGGCGCGTGTGAGTGCCTCAAAATTGGGATAGTCCGCTGCTCTGGCGACATCACTAATCCAAGCGGTTTTATTGCCAATGGCGGCTAATGCTTGGTAGTCCTGGTTTGTTTCTGACACTTGTGCTTGCCAACTTATTTCGTCACCCCAAGGACGGGCACACAGCCAGGTTTGGTCAATTCGCCAGATGTACCAGTTTCCGTGTTGTTGGGGTTGACCATAACGTGCTGGCAAAACGAGGTGGGAACGAGGAGGGACTTTGGCTGCTTGATCTTGATCGTTGAGCCTCAGTTGATAGATGACTACTCCTTGATGTTGCATGAACTGATCACCAGGAGAACGTCCAGTGGCCATCGGATTGTGAAAGGTTCCGCCCAAACTCACAACGGCGTTACTCCCACCGTTGGGGTCACGCACGACCAGTTTGTAGGTGGCATATTGAGCGTTAATAGTTCCCTTCGTGCGGTAGGAACGTTGCGGATGGAGAAGAGTACCTAAACTGTAGTCGGAGGTTACATAGAACGTTTCCCAAAAAGAGTTCCCCTCGTGATAGTTGTAATAGTCAGGGTGACTGGCTTGGAGCTGGAATGGCAGAGGAACTTCCTTCCTTGCCAAGGCTCTCAATTGAGCAGGGGGACGGTACTCACTTAATGCTGCCCGCAGAGCTAGCTGTGCATATCGATGATCGATGCGTTTTGCTGTTTCTGGAGAATCGCCCCACCACATCCAAGCTACAGCACCTAACTCACTGCCATCCCAGGTGCCACGGTCAAATCCACGACTTGCTGCGCCGCCTACCGTTCCCCAACTTAGACGTACTGCTGTGTTGACGGCATACCAGTCTAAGGCAGCTTTGGCGAGTTGCCGTAGGTGAGGACTACGGGCGAAGTCGTAGAGATTTAGCAAACCAGCAATTGAATAGCCGTAGTAGGTGGGAGAGTGAAACTCTCCCTGCCCAATCGTGAGAAACTTATTGAGTTCTGACCTAAGCCATGCTTCATTGGTAGAACCAACGGCTGGACGTTCATTCGACCAACCGCTACCGTCCATAAAGGCGAGACCAGATGAGCGGTGCATGAACATATGGTTTTCGGTTCCCTGTGCCATCCAGTCATAGACTTGGGGCATATCCAGCATCCGGCGGTA
>JBFLZA010000828.1:0-3527 GCA_040756535.1 Cyanobacteriota bacterium | reverse complement strand
TCCCAAAAGTTCTGCGATCGCTTGTCGCTCCATTGGCTCGCAGGATGGTGGAGTTCTACGGGTGTCGGTAATCAGCCAATCTAAGGCAGCCGCTTGAACGTCAATGGTAGCCCCTGTTTTGTCAACGCAGTAGCGTCCAAAAACGAGCTTATCCACCAAACGCACTCCAGCTCCAAGGCGGGAGTACTTAAAAATCACACTATTATCAACGGTTGCCCCACTACAGATCCAGCAATTAGGCCCAATCATTGTCGGTCCAATAATCTTCGCCCCATCTTCAATATGGGTCATGCCACCAATGTAAACCGGGCCTGTGACGTCAACCTTGTCCCAATTGACAGACACGTTCAACCCGGTGTAGACGCCTGGAAACACTTCCTTTCCGGGAATCGATACATTCTTGATATCTCCCCGCAAAACGCTTCTAATCGCGTGCCAGTAGTCGGGTACTTTACCAATATCCACCCACTCGAAATCCATTGGCACTGCATAAAATGGAGCGCCCATTTCCACTAGTTTGGGAAATAATTCGCCACCAATGTCATATTCTTGACCAGAGGGGATATAATCTAAAACTTCTGGCTCAAAGATATAAATGCCTGTATTGATATTGGTGCTGAGTGCTTCCTCCACGGAGGGCTTTTCTTGGAAAGCTTTAATCCGTCCTGTATCGTCTGTAACGACGACACCATAACTGGAAACTTGGTCTCGCGGTACAGTTTTTGTCACCACTGTAGCGATCGCGCCCTGTTGTTTGTGATACTTCACTGCCGCCGTTAAATCTAAGTCAATGAGGGCATCTCCGCACAGCACAACAAAGGTATCGTCGAAAAAAGGACAAAAGTCTTGGATGCGACGCATACCACCCGCTGAACCGAGGGCTTCCCCTACCAGTTGACCATCTACGATGCGACCTTCAAACGAATAGGCAATCTCGACGCCGAAACGTTGTCCGTCGCCGAAGTAGTTTTCAATTTCGTTAGCCAGGTGACTGACGTTAACGACAATTTGGTCAAAGCCATGTTGTCGTAGGAGTTCGAGTAGAAACTCCATCACTGGCTTTTGCAGGATGGGAATCAAGGGCTTGGGGATGGTATAGGTAATGGGGCGAACTCGGGTACCCTTACCAGCCGCCAGAATCATGGCTTTCATGAATTTTCTTTCCTCAACCTAGTCAACAAATTTTTGTTTGGTGAATTGAGACTGATCTTAACCAGTCCATTGAATTGAGTGGTGACTTTTCTTCTGTCACCTTCTTCCTGCTCAAGAGGAGAAATGACAGCGATCAGTTAACACGCGCGATAGCCCTCCCAAGGCTTACCGACTATCAGTACACTATGAACTGCTGCTCCAGCCAGCTTCTGAATCGAAAGAATAGTCCATGCTCTCGGCGAGGCGAAAGCAGAACTAACACCCCTGTTACTTTCCAACGGGGAAAGTGGACAGATCAAAAACAAGTCCTCGATAGCGAGGTCTACTTCCACCGTACTCTTTCCCAGAAAGTGACGGCAACAGGTGTATTTATCCTTTGGGAAACACAAAACGGTTTTTTCCCAAAAGGACAGCTAACCCAAGCGCCAAACCCTGACTGTTAGATAACATCCCTGATCGATTCATGTCAGCGCCCGGATTTTTAAGTCTTGATAGAATTCCTCTTGGGATAACTCCACCTTAGACTGTGCTGACAAGAGTAGCAGTGCCCAGAAAACACCGACTCGGTCGTGAGTTCTGGACGTGGCATGAATGGCTGCTTCAGTTGAGGTCAAACCATCCCCAAAGGAATGGGATTGATCCAACGCGGCAGATGACAACGACCACCACTCTAGCAGTTGTTCTAAATTCAGCCAATCATTTCCCGATGCAATTTTTGACCAATGGTTAGAGAGAAATCCTTCTAGACGCAGGGCAACTTCTGTAAGATTTTCATCGTGAGCTAAATGAGCGATCGCTTGAGCCGCTTGAGAGCGAGACTGAGGGCGAGGGCGCAAGGAACGAGAGCGCACTGGAGCCTCTTCCATTTGGGCTGCAATCTGCTGCAATTGCTCAATCAGTTCATTGAGTGTTACAGGGCGTCTTTTCGGGGGCGGAGCCGCTCGACGACGGCGCAGATGACGTTCGAGATGCAGGGGTAATCGAGCTTCTGCTGAAGTGTCGCTTTCCTCCTCTAGGTCAGTAAATTCTGGGTCTTCCGGCTCCTCTAAGCCCATCAGGGTGTCAGCTTTGAGTAACACTAGCATGGATGCCCACAAAAAAGCCTGACCGGACTGAGATAATTCAGCATCATGCCGTCTGTATTCCTCCTCATTGCCCAAAGTCAGAGTACTTAAATAACGGTCAATGACATCGATTACCTGAACATCCCAAGGGTTAATTTCCCCTCGTTGTGCTAAGTCTATGAGGAGAGCGATCGCTTCAGTAGCTGGTGTTCCAGTCATCAGGCGCTGCCTTCAAGAGTTGAAGGTTGGAAGGTTGTTAGCGTAGTGGGGCGCAGCCCAAGTTGGAAAAGGTTGAAGGTTAGGTAAATAACCTTATAACCTGCAACTTGGTAACCTGCAACCTACTAACTGGCAACTTCTTCTGTCATGGAGTTAGATGCCGATAAAGCAGGTAGGTGTTGCTGTTCGAGTTGTGCCTTATAGCGTTCAACATCTTGCTCTAATTTCTCAATATGTTGCTCCTTGGAGCGGAGCTGGCGCATTACTGAAAAGGATACGAGCTGCTGCTGTAATCGCGTCCAGACGCTGAACATCCAAGCCAGGATAGCCCCTAACCCCATAGCTACAATTAGCTCAATGGACAAGGGCGCTTGAACCTGGAGGTCTTTAACCAGGTGAATGACAGCAGGTTCGGTATTTTCCAAACTAAATAAAACCAAAGCCAAACACAACGCAAAAATAATCAAAAAATTAATCTGTCTCATAGCTGAACCATTAATTTTTCAAGTCGCTGGCTAATTTTACAAGAGGAAAAAGGAAGAATCCGTTCTCTTGAGAGTTTTAACGGTATATTTTTAATTTATCTGTCTTGAAAGCCAGGAGTCAGGAGTCAGGAGTCAGAAATCAGAAGTCAGAAGTCAGGAGTCAGAAGTCAGGAGGAAAGACTTTCATCGCAATGCTCGTGTGTGCAGCTCATGGAGAGTCTTGTACGAAAGTAATGATTAGCCCCGCTATGGGAGTCCCCCAACCTCCCTGCTTACTCAAATGGGGAATAATCAACCTGGAGTTGGGATTACTCCTCGCTCAGTCGGGTCGATGGTTTATGGGCCAGGGGTTCAGGCGGGACTCCTTGAGGTTGATGCTGTAAGCGGATGGCATCAATCGTACCCTTAACCGTTCCGGCAATGGGGACAGCAACAATCACGCCAAACACGCCAGCTATCTGGGCTCCTATTAATAAAGCAATGAAAATTAAGATGGGATTGAGCCCGATAAATTCGCCCATTAATCGGGGAGCTAGGAGATTGTCTTTGATTTGCTGCATAATAATAGCCGCGATCGCTACCCGCATCCCCAACCAAAAGCTGTTGA
>JBFLZA010000827.1:0-3527 GCA_040756535.1 Cyanobacteriota bacterium | reverse complement strand
CTGGTGGATTGCCCAGAAGTTCAGCAAGAGCAGAAACTGTACACCTACAGATTGCCAACAGAGTTAGAGGTTCAGCCAGGGGATATTTTGACTGTGCCCTTTAAGGCGCAACAGATTCGTGCGATCGCAATTCGATTGTTGGATGATGCTCCCTCGGTCTTGGCACCCAATGAAAAAATTCAGGAGGTCGAGGATGTTGTCTGTTCTGGATACTTCTCGGCTTCTTACTTCCAACTATTAGAACGAGTTGCCAAATACTACTGCACACCATTGTTCTCAGCGATACGCGTTGCTCTACCGCCTGGGTTGCTTTCGCGATCGCAGCGTCGGATTCGCCTTACCCTTGCTGGCGCTGCTGTTCCCACGGATGCTAACGCTTCTAGCGACATGCTCTTTGTGGGTGAACACAACCCACTGCTGACTTTTCTGTGTGTCTCACAGTTTTATTCTCTCTTGCTTTATTTTTATGTACGGAAAACCCTTGAGCAGGATTTGCTGATTGAAACACTCGCTCTATGTGAGGTTCAAGCCTTAGTTGGAAAAGTCAAAAGCCCAAGCGCTCGACAGATTCTGAAACTGTTACAAGCTCAAACAGACGGAAACTATAGCTGGCAATACCTTCAACGTCAGGTAGCAGGCGCAAGTTGGGGATTACGAGAGTTATTGCGACGTGGGTTGGTAGAGAGCTATCTAGAACAGCCCAGAACTCAGCGCCCACAGTTTAAACCAGCAGTAACACTAGTAAATAATACCTTCTCCCAAGATCTCACTCAGCGTCAACAGGAAATACTGGCAGTGTTACGGCGTCGTGGCGGTGATTTGTGGCTGACTGAATTGTTGCAAATTTGTAGTACAACTTCCTCAACAGTCAAAAAGCTTGAGGAGAAAGGCTATGTGGTCATTCAGGAAAGGGAAATTTTGCGAACTGCCGCAGAACCGACAATAGCTGGAGACAGCCCGAAGACCTTGACATCATCACAAACTCATGCGTTAGAAACCATCACCACTCTAGATGGCTGTGCCCAAGTGCTGCTGCATGGAGTGACGGGATCGGGGAAGACTGAAGTATATTTACAAGCGATCGCACCCCTCTTAGCGCAGGGAAAATCCGCCCTCGTCTTAGTCCCAGAAATTGGTCTAACGCCCCAACTCACCGACCGTTTCCGCGCCCGTTTTGGTAACAAAGTCAACGTTTATCACAGCGCTCTTTCAGATGGGGAACGCTACGACACCTGGCGGCAGATGCTTGCCGGTGAACCCCAAGTGGTGATTGGAACTCGCAGTGCAGTTTTTGCCCCCCTACCCAAGTTAGGTTTAATTGTATTGGATGAAGAACACGACTCCAGTTTCAAGCAAGACCAACCCGCCCCCACCTACCACGCCCGTACCGTCGCCCGATGGCGTACCGAACTGGAAAACTGCCCCCTCGTTTTAGGTTCCGCTACACCGTCTCTAGAAACCTGGGTGAACATCAGGGAACAAGGAAATCAAATTGTAGGGGCGGGTTTAGAAGATAACTTATCGGGAAAACCAATAACCTTTCAACAAAATCCGCCCTCCTCAGAGGAGTACGGAATAATCCCAAATCCCAAATCCTACTACCTCTCCCTCCCAGAGCGCATTCAATCGCGACCCATGCCCCCCGTCGAAATTGTGGATATGAGACGGGAGTTACAGGAAGGCAATCGTTCAATTTTCAGCCGATCGCTTCAAGATGCCTTACAACAGCTTCAAGAACGGGGACAGCAGGGTATCTTATTTATCCACAGGCGAGGACACAGTACTTTTGTATCTTGTCGCAGTTGTGGGTATGTAGTGGAATGCCCAAACTGTGATGTTTCACTCTCTTACCACTACACCCACGAAGGGGCAACTCAGTTACTGCGGTGTCACTACTGCAACCACACGCGACTCCATCCTCGTAATTGCCCTGAATGCACTTCTCCTTACCTCAAATTCTTCGGCAGTGGCACCCAGCGCGTCGCCCAGGAATTAGCAAAGGCATTTCCCCAGTTGCGCTTAATTCGGTTTGATAGCGATACCACCCGTGCCAAGGATGCCCATAGAACGCTGTTAACCCGTTTTACCAAGGGAGAAGCAGACCTCCTCGT
This sequence comes from Cyanobacteriota bacterium, assembly GCA_040756535.1. Lineage (GTDB taxonomy): Bacteria > Cyanobacteriota > Cyanobacteriia > Cyanobacteriales > Coleofasciculaceae > JBFLZA01. Next base: position 1,416 of record JBFLZA010000827.1, on the reverse strand, counting down.
TGGCACACAAATGCTGACTAAGGGGCTAGATATCGCTCAAGTAACTTTGGTAGGTGTTGTTTCAGCGGATGGATTGCTGAACTTGGCAGATTACAGAGCAGCAGAACGCGCCTTTCAAACTCTAACTCAGGTGGCGGGTCGTGCAGGTCGTGGCGATGACCCCGGTCGGGTGATTATCCAAACTTACTCCCCCCAACATCCCGTGATTCAATGCGTCAAGGGTCACGATTATGAGTCTTTTTCTCAAGCAGAACTCGAACAACGCGCTGCCCTGAACTATCCCCCTTACGGACATCTTATTCTCTTACGGCTGAGCGGTTTGGATGCAGTTGAAGTGGAGAAAGCGGCTGAACAGATAGCCGATAAATTAGAAGAAGGTGAGTCACAGTACGAACTCTTGGGGCCAGCACCCGCAAGTATTATGCGAGTTGCTCGTCGCTATCGCTGGCAAATTTTAATTAAGTTTCCGCCAGAGGTTCCTGTAGCGTTGCCGAACTTGTCGGAGTTGCGGGCAATTTGTCCTAAAGATATTAGCCTCACTATTGATGTAGACCCGCAAAATATGATGTAGGTAAGACTTACCCATCGCTTTACCCGGTGCGTATTGATGGCTTCCACATCCAGGGTGGCAGTCGTTAAGTTGGTTGACCCTAAATATCGCGACGAAACGTTCTAATTGCTTCTCCAGCATCAGTTTGGGCCAGCAAAATACAGCGTCACCCCAGGGGAACCGTCAAAGCCCTTTTGGATGAACTTGAACTGTTCCCAAGTCCCATGATGGACGATGCGTTGGTCAGTGGTTTTGTCGAGTAGGGGGGACATCGCGTTCACCTCCGGCAATCCATGCTTGAATTGTGGCATACTGCTTGCCAGTCTCACTCTTGTAGGCTTTGGGGATAACTGGCAGATTTGTTGCGCGATCGCACTCTCAACTCGTGAAAATAGGGAAGGAGCGATCGCACTTCGGTAACAATACAGGAGGTTTTCATGTTGCCAAAGTCAAGCCAACTTGTAACCTTTGAGGAGGATTTACCTCCTGCTATCCCTCTCCACATCCCCAACGATTTGACCCTCAAGGTGAGTCACGAAGATTTTGTCAAACTCGCAGCAGCTAATCGCGACTTGAGGTTGGAGAGAACCGCACAAGGAGAACTAATCGTGAATCCACCCACTGGCTGGGAAACTGGAGAGCGAAACATGAGTATATCTGGAGAACTTTACCTCTGGTGGCGCAATGCTGGTAAACCCGGTAAAGTTTTTGACTCTTCCACTGGCTTCTATTTGCCTAATGGTGCAGACCGTTCTCCCGATGCTTCTTGGGTCAGCCAGTCCAGATGGGATGCTTTAACCGATGACCAAAAGCAGACTTTTGCGAATGTTTGTCCCGATTTTGTTGTCGAGTTGCGTTCTCGTAGC
>JBFLZA010000826.1:0-3528 GCA_040756535.1 Cyanobacteriota bacterium | reverse complement strand
ATCTTTCAATCTACTCCTGGATTTGATGGCTGATGAGTTCATCTATCCAACACGTTGCCAGTTTTGCTCTGTAGTTTCATCGGCGGGAAATAAACATTCAATTCTCAGTTCTTGTAGAGTAATGTCGTAGGGTGTACCCAAAGTGGCGATCGTCGAAAAAAATTGCAACTCCAGATTCGCTCGCTTGAGGTGAACGGTGAGCAGCATGGTATTTTGGGCAGCTCGCTCAGACGTATGCCAAACCTCAGAAATGCCGGGATAACTCATCAACTCATTGAGCAATGCCTTGGATTGCGGGTAGATCCTGTCGATTAAATTGACAGTAGCCTGTCAAACTGGTAATATGTTGTCATATGAGTGAGCCGAGTGCCAATGGCAGTGCCTTCACCGAACTCATCCTTGAGGTATTTCGGTTGAATGGGCTTTTGTTGGAAGCGGGCGATCGCTTGACCCATCCGGTTGGTTTAAGCAGTGCCCGCTGGCAGGTACTCGGCGTTGTGGAACATCAACCTACACCCGTTGCCCACGTCGCTCGGATCATGGGGCGTTCTCGACAAAGTGTTCAGCAAACCGCTGATGCCCTGGCAAACGATGGATTTATCACCTATACCGACAATCCACACCATCGTCGTGCCAAATTAATGACCATTACACCTAAGGGGCGTAAGGCATTGGATTACATACAACAGTGTCAGGTAGATTGGGCAAATCAGGTCAGTGAAACGCTTTCATTAGAAGCGTTAAAGACTACCGTTACGGTATTACGACAACTTGGAGAACGTCTCGAAACTCACAAAACTGATGGTCTAGCTGAGTAATTGCGATTACCGTCCATCATTGCACTGAGGGAAAAACAATGAAAATTACAGCTTCCGCCATTTCACTTAACGTTGATGATGTCACAGCATCCGCTACGTTTGTTAAACAACACTTTGGCTTCAACGAACAGATGTCAGCCGATGGCTTCGTATCCCTAAACAGAGAAGATGCTGGCTTCAATCTGGTCTTTCTGCAAACTGGATTGAAAAGCTTCAAACCCATCCATATGCGTGAACATCGGGCAGATGGTTTGCTAATCGCGTTTGTCGTGGATGATATCGACACTGAATATGTGCGATTGCAAGCTGAAGGTGTACCGATCGCGACTCCGATTGAGACTGAGCCTTGGGGTGAACGATTCTTTCAAGTGACAGACCCCAACGGGGTAGTGATTCAATTGGTTCAGTGGATAACTCAACCCGATAACGAGAAGGCTGCGTGAACTCATCCATAAAACTTGATAGGAAGAATGCTGTGTAGTGCTTTTGACAGACGACACAGTATTTTAGTTTTCACCTTATTCTGGCGACAAGACGGTCAGGGAGGCTATCTTATGAGTTTTGTAGAGAAAGTTGTAGCACAATTCGCCCGTCCCACAGGATTTTTGGGGAATGTCGCTGGCTTCATCATGGCACATAGGCCATCAAATCTTGAACGCAATGAGTGGGCAATTTCTCTGCTGAACCTGCAACCCTCCGACCGCGTCTTGGAAATCGGTTTCGGGCCTGGAGTAACAATCCAAAAGATGAGTGAAATTGTGAGCCACGGTGTTATTTGGGGTATTGATCATTCTGAAGTGATGTTCAGGCAAGCCTCGAAAAGAAATCAACGCGCCCTGGAGGCTGGAAGAGTGCGACTGGTGCTCACTTCGGTATCACAATTGCCCTCCTTTGACTGCCCATTTGACAAGATTCTGGCTGTTAATAACTTTCAGTTCTGGGACAACAAGACTGACGTACTGGGACGGCTAAGAGAACAGTTGCACACAGGAGGAATCATAGCCCTCGTTCATCAGCCTAGAATTCCTGGCGCTACAGATCTTGATGTGACTAAAGCAGGAGAAAGGTTCGCACACTATCTGGAAACGGCTGGATTTAAAGACATTAAAGTGGAACGGAAGATGATGAAGCCTGTTTCAACGGTGTATGTGCAAGGCAGAAATCTTCAATAAAGACGACAGCAGAAGACAGTGTACTTTCAATAAGCTCTAGAGCGTAAGGTTTGTCAGACTTTGGACGGATTGATGTACTTAGATCCTGAGCAATGGGAAAATGGAGCAGTTGGGTCATGAGCCGCTAAGGTAGAAGTGATCATTGCTGCAACCAGGCATGAAAATCCTAAAAGCAGGATATAAAATCCGCTCTGCTCGTTGTGAAGAATTAACGCTGTTATCTTCCATTGAGCTATCAGCCGCAAAGTTGTTCCTTGATACATCCTTTTCATTCCTGGTCAATGCTGCTCCATTGCCCTTAGACTTTGTGCAGCAACGGTTTAAAGCAGGGCAGGTATGGGTTGCGGCTGATCCGCGTGATGTGGTCGTGGGGTATGCCGTTACTCAGGAGGTTGATGACACACTTTACCTTCAACAAATTGACGTTGATCCTGCTCACGGACGGAGAGGGATTGGCTCGGCACTGATTGATGCAATCTTTGTTTGGGCAAAACTTCAAGGGTATGCCGTCATATCCTTATCCACGTTTCGAGACATTCCCTGGAATGCGCCTTTTTATTCAAAACTGGGGTTTTGTCCTCTCGATGAATCGGAATTGACATCAGGTTTTCAACGCATTCGAGCGCAAGAGGCTGAAGCAGGATTACCGATCGCTGAGCGAATTATTATGCAATGTGAGTTATCGAAATGAGTCGATAGCTATAGCAAAGTCTTCTTGAAAACGTAGCTTGGCTTATCATAGTTCATGTGCTGCTGAAAAAAGCAATGTGCATCTGTCCGCTCCAACCTGCACTGGCAGTTAAATCACTTGCTCTCACGCTGAAATTCTGGCAGTATCACCACGATGCATTACTTGCATTCGTATGGAATTGGCTGCACTATTGGCAATCATCTCCCAATCACTTTCGGTTAATAACACCGTAAGGAGCGATCGCAAGATATTGTGGTCGGAGATAAACTCATCTAAGTACAATTCGTCCTGCCTTAAAATCCCTTGAAGTACATTGATCGCATCGGGTGTAGGGGTTTGCAACCGCTCTATCAATCTCGCCCTTGCACTGGTGAGAGCACTGTTGGTACCAACCCCCAGGTTCCATTCCTCTAAGAGCAGACGTACTTCACGATTAAGCGAGACGCGCAACTGAGTAAGACGACCCAGTAGAGTAGGGTTTTGTATAAACTTTCTCAAATTCGACCCCCAATCTAGTCCCGCTGCCACATTGCAGTCAGCTTCGTCTTCGAGGCGAGTTGCTATTAGCAGTGATTCCGGAGCAAATAGCAAATCCATCGCCTCTGTTATATTGACGATGTCCCCAACCGAATTACTATTATTTTCCTGCTGTTGACTCATGATTGCTACCACCTTCATGCTTATCGTTGCCGCAAGGCTCCGTATTCAAAGTATGTCAAATTGTCATAGTCTTCTTCCGTACCGTAGTTAAACATTCCTTGGTTCTCATAAAAGCGCTCGGCACCTTGTAATGAGTGCAGTCCGACTCTTCCTTCATATCCCAATTCGACACTGAGTAGCCTTGCAT
>JBFLZA010000825.1:0-3553 GCA_040756535.1 Cyanobacteriota bacterium | reverse complement strand
ATATACTAAATTTAGGCTGTCTTGAGATTTATGTTTATGGACATGAGGAAGGACAACTTTACAGATCCGATGTATGTGAGCTACGAGAAAGTACCAGAAAGTCTCAATAAATGGAAGCTTAAAGAATCGGATTATCGCGCTTTCAATAAAATTGATTGGGTAGTGACAGAAAAAATTCATGGGGCTAATTTTGGTATCGTTACCGATGGCTCAGAGGTTCGCTTTGCCAAGCGGAAGGAGTTTTTACAACCTGATGAAGATTTTTTTGATTATCAATCTCTATCCAATCAATTAGCTGCTCAGGCCAAGCAAATTTTTAAGATTCTGCAGTCCCAACAAAATCGGTTACTTAGAGTTTCCGTATATGGGGAGTTGTTTGGGGGAGATTATCCTCATCCAGATGTTCCTGCTGTTGCTCACGTTCAGGCTGTGCAAACGGGCATCTATTATTCCCCAAAGATTGAATTTTGTGCCTTTGATATTGCAGTTGAAGAAAAGCATCAATCGCCTTTACGGACTTATCTTGATTATGACAATGGACTAAAAATAGTTCAACAAGTCGGGATGATGGGTGCTGAACCCTTACTCATTGGTAAATATGAAGATGCGCTGGCATATCCTATAGAGTTTGAGTCTAGGATTCCGTCTTTGCTCGGCTTACCTCCATTGCCGTTGAAAAATCCAGCCGAAGGGATTGTGATTAAACCTGTTCAGTCAATTTCTGTAGAGACGGCGAAAGGAAGATTTCGACCCATATTGAAGAAAAAGATCCCTGAATTTGCTGAAGATAGTCGCTTTCATCAGGCAACCAAATGGGTGTCTCAAAGATTCCCTGTCCTGAATGAAGAGTTAAGTATTGAGGAGGAGTTAAGTCAGGAAATGCTGGCATTCGTGACGAAACCGAGGCTGAGCAATGTTATCTCGAAAGTTGGAAGAGTTTCGGAAGGTGATGAGGAAACAAAGCAGCAACTTGTTCAATTATTAATCAATGATGTATTAGAAACATTTAATGAAGAGTGGGAAAGCCTTTTCAACGCATTATCGGGTGAGAGCCAGCAAAAGCTAATGGTGCAGTTGAATCAGGAGTCACAGAGATTGGTGAATGGTTACTTCTGGACTTAGAGAGACAATAGGTATAGATGGCCTACTTGTCTCGTACTCCATGAGCTATTGTCTAAATCCCGATTGCAGACGCCCTCAGAACCCAATAGGAACCAAATTTTGTCAAAGTTGCGGATCTAAGTTGCTTCTGCAAGAACGTTATCGCGCCCTCCAACTCATCGGACAAGGCGGCTTTGGCAGAACATTCTTAGCCGTGGATGAAAACCACCCGTCCAAACCCCACTGCGTAATCAAGCAGTTTTTTCCGCTAGGAGTAGGGGGAGTGCCTGTCCAAGGGATTTCTAATACTCAAAAAGCATCAAAACTCTTTGAACAAGAAGCCGTGCGCTTGGAAGAGTTGGGTACACACCCTCAAATTCCGCAATTTTTAGACCATTTTGAGGAAGGCAACCGCCACTATTTAGTGCAGGAGTTTATTGATGGGCCGAATTTAGCCCAAGTGTTGAAAACCGAAGGCGTTTTTAGTGAACAGCAGATTCGAGACTTACTCCACAGTTTGCTTTCTGTGATTGAATTCATCCACGCTCACAACGTTATTCACCGGGATATCAAACCAGAAAACATCATTCGTCGTACTTCTCCTTACCAGGGGGAGGGAAGTGACATCGTTAGGGATGAATGGGTTCTGGTTGATTTTGGTGCGGCTAAATATGCGACGGGAACTGCACTGGGTAAAACAGGGACGGTGATTGGTTCGGCTGGGTATGCCGCACCCGAACAGGCTGGCGGCAAAGCTGTTTTTTCCAGTGATATCTATAGCTTGGGAGTTACCTGCCTGCATGTGTTGACTCAAACTGAACCCTTTGACTTGTATTCATTTAGTGAAGCGACTTGGGTATGGCGGAATTATTTGAGGCGTCCCATCAGCCGTCGCGTCAGTCGAGTGTTGGACAAGATGGTGGAAACAGCAACAAGTCGGCGCTATCAATCGGCGGCTGAAGTTCTGGATGACTTGAATTCTCCAGTGCATCGCAGAATCAGAACGCCAAGAGTGAATCCTCCTCCGTCTGCTGTTGGGTTTCCCCAAGTATCTGTTCAGGAAACATCCAGTTCGCCGTTACCCAAGCACAACTGGAGATGTGCTTATACGCTTAAAGGGCATACTCAATCCATTCGATCGCTAGCGATTACCCCAGATGGAGAGATTCTTGCCAGTGGCAGTGATGATAAGACGGTGAAGCTGTGGCAGCTAGCAACGGGGCAAATGATTTGCACGCTTAAAGGTCATTCTAAGTCGGTTGCTTCCGTAGCGATTAGTTCAGATGGGGAAATTCTCGCTAGTGGAAGTGAGGATAAGACGATTAAGTTATGGCAGCTAACAACGGGACTGCAAATCGGCAAGTTGACTCTGGGTAATTGGTTTTCTGGGGATTCCGGCTGTGTTTACGCGATCGCTATCAGTCCAGATGGGGAAATGCTGGTGAGTCTCAGTAGTAGTGGGGAGGTTAAGCTATGGAATTTGAAATCAGGGCAGGAAATTCAGCGTCTCAGGGGTGATACCAGTTGGATTCAAGCGATCGCAATTAGCCCGGATGGAGAAACACTTGCGGCTGGGAGTGGCGACACGATTAAGCTATGGAATCTGAACACGGGGCGAAGATTGCGTCAGCTTAAAGGTCATAATAGTTGGGTTCGTACCGTTGCTTTTAGTCCAGATGGGCAGACGTTGGCGAGTGGTAGTGATGACACGACGATTAAGCTATGGCATCTGAAAACAGGTAGGGAACTGTGTACCCTGAGTGGTCATACTCGATCCGTTTATTCCCTTGCTTTTAGTCCCGTGGGTCATGACCCTTTGAGTGATGTCGTGAAACCAAACTACCCCGATAGTAGAGTAGAAGGTGCTGGCGTACAAGGGGCAAGCGATCGCTTACCGCTCCGTCCTGAACGAAATAATAGTACATCAGCCACTCTTGGAGAACTAACCATTGCCGCTAGCGATCATCAAGCATCACAGACTCCATTGACACAGCCATTGCCACCAACTCAGAGGCGAGAAGTTAGGCAGATATTAGCCAGTAGCAGTGATGACCTAACTATTAAACTGTGGGATTGCATGACAGGGCAAGAACTTTGTACACTCACAGGACATAAAAGTTGGGTGCATACTGTCGCTTTTAGCCCTGATGGTAAAACCATTATCAGTGGCAGTGGTGACAACCAAATCAAAATTTGGTGGTAGGGTTGAACCCCCGAGAGGGAGACTCCGGAGATGGGGAGCAGGGGAGATTCTCCCAATTCCCAATTCCCAATTCCCTCTTTGGGCGTGGTTTTCACCACAAGTACCGGAAAGCCTCTTTCGTCCCTATCAAAAACACCTAGAAGCTGAGAACCCCCGTGTTTTAACCGGGGGATGAAAGCGACCAAGGGCTTTAGCCCAACGTTTCTCTTGCCCACTGCTCAATTACTTCACTGGCGCTGATTCCTCTTC
>JBFLZA010000824.1:0-3573 GCA_040756535.1 Cyanobacteriota bacterium | reverse complement strand
AAGTTCCCAAAATCGCCTGTGCAGCTTGCGTTAATACCGTTACTAAAGCTGTTGAGTCAGTAGATGCAACGGTAAAAGTAGAAGCTGACACGAAAACGAAAATGGTCAGTATCCAGACACAGAAATCAGAAGCGGAAATTAAAAACGCGATCGCTGACGCTGGCTATCCTGCCGATTAAAAGTAAGCAGCACATAACCGATTAGCCGTTTTCATTACTGAGTCCACTTCTAGAACCCAATTCCCTGCAGTGGTTAAAAAGCTGATTTAACTATGGATACCGCTACACTTAAACTGCGAGGCATGAGTTGTGCCTCCTGCGCTAGCAGCATCGAAGATGCAATTCGCTCCGTTCCAGGGGTGAGTGAATGTAACGTGAACTTTGGCGCAGAACAAGTTACAGTCAAGTACAATCCTAGAAAAACTAATCTGGAAAAAATTGAGCAAGCTGTAGTCGATGCAGGATACTCAGCTTTCTCGCTCCAGGAGCAAGAAATGATCACTGGAGAAGACGATGCAGAGAAAGCAGCTCGTCTGAGAGAATCACGTAACCTCATCCGTAAAGTTTGGGTAGGAGGCGTGATTAGTACCATACTTATTGACCTCGAATTCAGGCTGTAATTTTAACCGTTGGATAAGCAGTAATTCATATTCGGCGGAGAGTCTGGCTGAAACATCGCCGTCTTCACTTTAGCCCTTGGTCAGGATTCATGAAAAATTCCGCCATTTCTCACGAATCGTTGCAATACGCCTATTTAGTCCGCGTTGCGGACTCCTGAAACTCTCCATCTTACTGGAGAGTCAAGAGGAACAGGATTATCTTGCTAACTATTGAAAAGCGGTCGCCTCAGTCTCGCCTGAATTTTGCCAATCACAATATAGAGAATGGGCACCACAAACAAGCTCAAGAAAGTAGCAACAAACATACCACCAAAGACAGCCGTTCCAAGGGATTGACGGCTGGCTGACCCGGCTCCTGTCGCAATAACCAGTGGATAGATTCCTAATAGGGTTGAGATTGCCGTCATGAGAATGGGACGCAATCGCTCCTGTGAGGCTGTTACGGCTGCCTTCGTAATCGAGAGTCCTTGGTCGCGCAACTGGTTAGCAAATTCCACAATCAAAATCGAATTCTTACTGGCTAAGCCAATCAGCATGACTAAACCAACCTGACAATACACATCGTTGTATAAGCCCCGCAGTAATTGCGCTGACAAAGCTCCCAAGACCGCTAAAGGAACTGCCAGCATAATGATAAAAGGGTCAATAAAATTGTTGTATTGCGCCGCCAGCACGAGGAAGACAAAGAAGATACCCAGACCAAAAATAAGCGGTGCTTGAACGCCAGATTCCAACTCTTCTAGTGAAATACCAGACCATTCAAACCCAAAATTCGCTGGCAACACTTCAGCAGCGAGCTTTTCCATGATCTGAATTGCTTGTCTAGAGCTAAATCCGGGAGCTGCTGCACCATTGACTTCAATTGAGCGATATAGATTGTAGTGATTAATCGTTTGAGGCCCAGTTGTGGATGTGACGGTCACTAGATTGCTTAATGGAATCATTTGACCCTGTCTAGAACGGACGTACAAGGAGCCAATATCCTCTGGGTTGGAACGAAACTGCTGGTCTGCCTGGACATACACGCGGTAAGTCCGCCCAAAGGCATTGAAATCATTCACGTAGCGCGAACCGATGAACGTTTGCAGCGTACTTAATATCTCATCCACAGAAACTTGTAATGCCTCGGCTTTATCTCGATCAATCTCAACAAGGAGTTGTGGGGCATTAGCCGTATAGGTACTAAATACCGCTTGCAATCCTGGAGTTTGATTGGCACGACTAATCAACTCGTTCTTCACCTGATCGAGTGTTCTGATCTCACTGTTACTGCGATCGCCCAGGTCTTGCAGTTGGAAGACAAAACCACCAACGCTGCCCAGACTAGGAATCGTTGGAGGACTAACAGCAAGAACAGGGGCTTCCGGGATTGACATAAGCTGTCCTCGCACTCGGTCGAGAATGGCAAATACCGATTGTTCTGGCTTTGTCCGCTCATCCCACGATTTGAGGGGAGTCATTATCAAGCCTCGGTTCGGTGTGTTACCAGTAAAGCTAACCCCGCCCATAGCGAACACTCCCTCAATCTCGGGAATGTTGAGGAGTTGTTGTTCTGCCTGAGTGACAACTTGGCGAGTGTAGTTCAACGAAACCCCATCAGGTCCTTGGATGAGATTGATGAAGTAGCCCTGATCTTCCTCCGGAAGAAATGTTTGGGGTACGCGCAGGTACAGCCAACCCGTCAGAACCAACGATACAACAAATAACAGCAGCACAACTGCCTTCAAGTGAGTTAACCAGCCAAGCGTGTGCTGGTATCCCCATTGCATCCAGTTCAGAACCCCATTGATGCGAGCAAATATCCAGCCCAGCCAACCATGAGGTTTCTGTCTTTGGCGTAGTAGGAGAGCTGCAAGTGCCGGAGTTAGAGAGATGGCATTGAAGGTGGAGATGGCGATCGCAAACGCAATGGTTAGTGCAAATTGTTTGTAGAGTTGCCCCGTTGTTCCAGGAAAAAACCCAACTGGAACGAATACCGCCATGAGCACGAGAGACGTGGCAATCACGGCTCCAAATAGCTCATGCATTGCTTGAGAAGCAGCTCGACGCGGACTGAGCTGCTTCTCAAACAGTAGGCGAGTCACCTCTTCAACAATAACAATCGTATCATCCACTACCATTCCAGTAGCAAGGGTTAACCCGAACAACGTCAGGCTATTGAGCGAAAAATTGAAAATTTTGACAAACGCAAACGTTCCCATCAAGGAAACCGGAATCGTGATAGCTGGAATGATGGTGGTGCGCCAGTCTTGCAAGAAAATAAAAATCACCAGCACCACTAGCAAAACGGATTGCAAGAGCGTGATGACCACTTCCCAGAAGGATGCCTCCACGAATCGCGAGGAGTCATAGGGGATTTCATAGGTTAAGCCTGGGGGAAATTTCTTCGCCAGTCGTGCCATCTGAACCTTGACTGCCCTAGCAATATTCAAGGCATTACTGCCAGGAATTTGCAGAATTTGATAACCTACAGAGATATGACCATCATACCGAGCAAACGAGCTATAGCTTTCTGCTCCGAGTTCAGCCCGACCCACGTCTTTCAACTTGACTAAAGTCCCATCTTTGTCTGCCTTAAGGACGATGTTTTCAAACTCACTCACCTCCCTGAGCCGACCAACCGAAAGCAAGTCAATCTGATACATCAGTCCATCAGGTGCGGGTGGCTGTCCAATACTCCCAATTCCTAGCTGTATATTTTGTTTATTGAGTGCATTAATAACATCTTGAGCGGTAAGATTGCGACTTGCCAATCGATTAGGGTCTAGCCAAAGCCGCATAGCGTAACGACGTTCACCAAACGCAAGGATATTTCCAACACCCTTAATGCGCCGGAGTGGGTCTAACACATAGAGATCGGCGTAGTTACTGAGAAACGTGTCATCGTAGCGATCGTCTTCACTGTAGAGTGCCATTGCCAAGACGATTGCACTTGACTGCTTTGATACAGTCAC
>JBFLZA010000823.1:0-3581 GCA_040756535.1 Cyanobacteriota bacterium | reverse complement strand
CCAAAGTCGGCGGCTAGCTGACCAACGGCATACCCTTTGCCTTGATACTCCAGCCACATATCTAATAATGGGTCTGTGGCACGAGCTTCAAAAATGCCTCCACGAACCTGTTCCATTGACAGTTGCTTCACGTTGGCAGGGATGAAAACCACATTGTTGGGTTCGCGCGACACACAGGTTTTTGTAGAAGTCCGACCTAAGTCCACACTGATGATTGATTTGGTCACACCAGTAGCTGATCTGGTATTAACCGTTGTAGTCGCTGGCTTCACGCTATTTATCGGGGTCGCAGCAGAATTCATCGGGGTAGCAGCTGACGGTTGAACGGTCATGAATACTCCTAATCTCACGTAGCTTCAACAAGTTATCATGCCCATCCTACAAGATGCTATACCTCATACGGACGCCAGTTCCGGATAAATTTTTTAGTAGGTCTTACCGTTAGGCGGTAGCTTTTGCAAACCTAAGAATTGCCGTCCAACCTTTGAAAATCTCTACATGACACGCGATCGCTAAAGCTTTGTTCAGTTAACGACATTACCACAAGCGGAAATCTCTGCTCAGTCGCTGTTCGACCGCCACAAAATTGGGAATAGGGTATTGGTGATTCTTTCCCATTCCCTATTCCCTTAGTACAAGATGCTTTATGCGTTCAACCTTCATCACGGCCGTGTACTTGGGCCGGGGGACTGGTGGCTTCAACGGCGGTGAACGGTTCTAGAATTTTGTAACTATGGGACGCTCCCTTTGGCACCACCCACGAATCTCCAGTCTCTAGTAAAATCATTTGACCTTCCAAGTGCAACTCAGCGCGACCACTCACGACATAACCAACAGTTTCATAATCGCGCTTTGCTTCTGGCTTCGGTTCCCCAGGCTGCTCATTTTCCCAAAGGCGCATCGAAACTGTCTTACCAGAAGCGAGGTATTTTTGACCCATCTCACCTTTTGGAGAATAGTCAGAATTGACTTTTTTAACGCTTGTATCAACCATATCAATTTTGGATTTTAGATTGTGGATTTTGGATTAAGGTTTGAGGACGACTTGGACTAATCTCGATTTTGCTTAAGCGAACTTACCGCATCATCCGCAATTTCATCTATGTTTGTATAAGGCGGTTGATCAAGATTTAGCTTTTCTCTAGTTGTGTCCGCCGCCTTTTCGATGTTTTTCTTAATCATTTTTTGAGGCTTACTCAGAGTTTCCCCAAGTTCTTGAGTGGTTTCTGAAGACGATTGGGGATTCTTATTCTCTTTGAATAGCTCGTTAACTTTCTCTTGGTCGTTTTCCCGGAATGGGCTATCCTGGCTATTTACTTGGTACTTCGTTGCTTCAGGAGTCAAGGGTTCAGCTTGGGCTTGAAACGAATAACCATTATCAACAACAGCGCTTAATAAAAACGCAATTCCTACCAAAGAAAGGGTTAATAGTGTGCGTATTAATGTATTTCTAATCCAGGAAAATATTCGATTCATTGAAATACTCCATTTCTTCATTATGAATTTTAGCAAAACCTTGATAATGAATTAATAATTGTATATTTCTTTATTATCAAGGTTCATTTTAAATTTCACAGGAGTATTTTATCTGTTGTCACTCTCGTTATTTCCTGTCACTGCATTAACAGCATCTTTAACTGAGTCTTGAACATCATTCAAGACCTCTTTAGTCCCTGGGTAAATCGGTTGATCGAGATTCAGCTTTTCTCGGACATTATCTGCTGTATCTTTAAGATTTTGCTGTGCATTCTCCACTTGCTTGTCGTTTCGGATCGCCCCTGTATCAAATGTATCAGTGTTATCCACCTGGTAAGCAGAGGCTTCTGGTGTCAATGGTGTAGCCTGTGCTTGTAGCTGATTGCTATAGCCAAAAGCTTGCATGACCCAAAAGGTAAGTCCTATCAGAAAAACAGTAAAGAGCTGGCGCAGACGAAGATTGAGTAGCGAAGTGATGACTCGATTCATAAAAATCCTCCATATGACCAATATTGTGTCTAAACCGAGAGCTTAAGTTATTAGTCACTAGTCATTAAGCAGGTGGGCGTAACTAAACATCACTTTTGGAGGTCGGTAATGGATAATTGGTAATTAGTAAGTATGCGGACATCAATAAATTGATTTATCTTGTAGGGGCGGGTTTACACGAAAAGCCTTGTGTTGTCACCGTTTGATGTGATTCCCAACCCGCCCTCACACTTAGGTTTATTTTTGTCCAGCTACTTAATTAGTTGGAGTGCCATTACCCATTACCAGCCCTAGTGACTAGTCTCTAATCACTAATAACTAATGACCGATGGCTCTTGATTATCGAGTCGCATCCTGTACAGCGCGTTTGGCTCCCTCAAAGGCTCCCTTAACTTGGTTTTGAGCCTCATTCAAAGTATTTTTTTGCTCACCATTCAAAGCATCTTCGGAATCTTGACGAGCTCTCATTCCGAGGGTTTCGGGGATATTTTCACCCAGATTTTTAATGTTTTTTAATCCAGTATCACCAATGTCTCTTTGAGAGTTACCCAAATCCTCAGCTCTGTCTTGAATTTTCTTCACAGTAGCTTGGTCTACCGTATAGGAATCACCGCTAGCCATCATAGTTCCAGCGTTGGCTTGAAACGACTGGCTGTAGGTAAATGCAGGAACAACTAGAAAGGTAATTGCGGATAGAAAAATAGCGATCGCTTTGCCTAAGCTAACCGTTTTTAGTAAAGAAATTACTCGCTTCATTTCAATTCTCCAATGATATATTTCTGGTTTAAGCCAACTCGGGTTGAGTTGCTCTTTTGTTAAAAATCTCACAGAAAACATTTCTTAACGTCTTCCTGAAGGCTGACCTTCAACTGTTGCGATTTCGCCAGTTTCCATGAGCATTTTGAAGCGACTCAGTTCATCTCCAATTTGTTGTTTGGGTTCTTCGCCAAAAAGTTTAGCGATCGCATCTCCAACAACTCCACCAGGCGGGTTATATTCAATGACAACTTTGACTTCAGTACCTCGTCCTTTGGGCGCAGGTTGAAAGCGTACAAATCCTGAATTGTCGATGTCTGCTCCTTCAACCGAAGCCCAAGCAATCAAGCGGTTCGGTTCATCTTTGAGAATGTCGGCATCCCATTCAACGCTTCCACCCATTGGTGCACTAGCAATCCAATGCGATCGCGTGTCATTAATCACACGCACATGCTTCAGATGCTTCATAAAGTGCGGCAAATTCTCAAAGTTACGCCAGAAGCGATAAAGCTCCTCTGGTGATTTGTTAAGAATCGTTACGGTTTTTTCCACCTTGATGCTTTGATTCATGCCGAGTGTATCCTGTATGCCGGTTTGTGCTGTCATCCCCCGGTAAATGAGTCCTCCACCTGCGAGGGCTGTTAGCGCCCCCCTCAGAGAACCCTGCCGAAGGCCCATCAGCACCAGTGCGCCGCCGCCAATTAACGTTCCCCAACGTTCGGTATCACTGACGCTGCTTGATTCGCTCGGTTTGTGCGGTTCACTAGGAACGATGTCTTGTCCTGATGTCATTTGCTGATTTCCTCAAGTCGTGTTGGTGTCTTTCTCATCTGCCATGGAAAGAGCGGGGGTGCTGGGGG
>JBFLZA010000822.1:0-3584 GCA_040756535.1 Cyanobacteriota bacterium | reverse complement strand
CATAGGAATTGAATATTCAAGCTGTATAGGACATTGTCGCGTGTGAATTCTCCTCTTGATACCGAATTCATTCAAATAGATAACTTTGTCTCCCCCTGCTTCCGGGATCTCCTAGAGTTCCCCCTGCTATCCCCAACTATTATGATTGAACACAACTTCTAATAAACTCATATGAGTTTCTTGTAGACTTCACGAGCGATCGCGCTCATGAACAGCTTGGTATGAGGAGTGCTAGGGGGTCAAGCCACTCTTGATTATGTATCTTGTGAAGGTTACACAAGTTAATTGTTTAATTAGTTGTAGGCAGTGTCCAGTGAAGGCTGTACTATCAACGCCAGCCATTATGTCTCTATCCTCAGGCTTGATCTCTGGTTAAATCGGGCAGGCATGAGCCAATCGTTGTTTTTTCTCTTGGAGACATCGGTACTGGAAACAACTAACAGTTATCGAGATGTATCAGTTGTTCACAAACTCTTGCAGAGGTTTAGCGCGAGTTACATCGCCTAAGTAAACAAATATAGCGAACACAGTTGACACTATTTGTGTAATATAGTTTTAGATGCTGATATCACACTAAGATTTTGTTATCTTGGTTTTTGGTCAGTCAATCCAAATCCCTGCATACCACTTAGTCTCCATAGTTTTAGATTCAAGTTGATGGCTAAAAAGAAAAAAATGGACCCCTTAGAGGGTGAGGCCCTGCTTCAGAAAGTTAAAGAGCTAGGAAATCTCAGCAAAGAAGAAAAAGCAAGAGCCTGTGGTTACTACACGGTTACAAAAAACGGTGTAGAACGAGTCAATATGATGAAGTTCCTCAATGCGTTGATTGATGCTGAGGGCATTGAGTTAGATAGCAAGGCCAGTAGCAATGGGCGTGGGGGTCGTAGTGCCAGTTATCGTATTAGTGTGCAGTCTAACGGCAACTTACTGATTGGCTCTGCCTATACTAAACAGATGGGTCTGCACCCAGGGGATGAATTTGAAATCACCTTAGGTCGTAAACATATTCACCTTAAGCAACTTGACTCAGAAGAAGAAACCGCTCAGGCATCCTGATGCGTTCATCTAAGTCTATCTGTTAAATTCCATTTCCTACTGTTATAGCTAGAGCAATAAGCTTCTGGCTTCCTTTTTCAGCACAGTTATTGTTCTCAATGATTTGTGCTGAGCTGTTTTTGATTAACATAAGGGCAAAGTGTCTGTGCTCAGGATGCACATCGGTACTTTGCCCAGTTTTTCCATGCCAAGAATATAGCAAAGATGGAAGCTTATCAATGCACATTGGCGAGGAATTTTAGGCTTGTGAGTAAACTTACTTGAAGCGTGTTGATAAGCCTTTAAGGATGTAAAGTCGCTTTCCCAAGCATCACAGACTTGCTTGATGAGGAACTGATACCCAGCTGTTCAGGAGTGCGATCGCTCGTGGAGCCTCCAATGAACTAAAATCAGGTTCTTGAGAGTTGCCGTCAAACATCTTTGACTTTTTCTCTCTCAATCCCGTATCGGCTTCCTTGACGACTTTAGCGATTTTGTAGATTGTGGCGATCGCATATTGTGTTAAGCCGTTGGGTCTGTCGTTCTAAGTTGCCTTGATTTGTCGCGCCTACTAAAGGGTAATTTGTTGTGCTTATAGCCATAAATTAGCCATGCCAACTCCCTAACTGACGCTGTAGAACATGTTTGAGGAAAGGCGATTTCCCTGGCAAATGACCTACTTGTGCAACGCGGCAAAAGTTTTCCCCCACTTCAATAGGATATAAAGAAAGTAAGTAAAAGCTTGCTCCCGGATCTCCCCCGCTGCCAACTGGTGAGTTATTTCTGCCATGCTGCAGTAGTGCACCCAATTCGCTCACAGTCGATGAAGCGCTGGCATGGATGCCTCATATCGAATCCGGTTGAATAAGCATAAATAAGACTGACGCTCCGGACGCGAAGAGAGATTTTTATTAGGGATAATTTAGACGGACTTGATATCAATGAGTTTTTTTTGTGATTAGCACCCAATCAGAGGCCTTACCAATTTGTTTCGTAGACTCTAACTTCAGTTTCTCAAAGGTTTTCTTGTCCAGTAATAAATAAGGTTGTTTGTCTTGCTCCCACTGTTGTTTGAGTTCTGAAGCAGATGCTGGAGCAATTTTGCGATCGCTATAAAATTCGAGGGCAGGACGTTCTGAAGGGAAGGATGCGTAAATCGTTTGATTCTCTGGGGTACCACGATTGAGGATAGCGGCAACCTCTGTAACGGGATAAGCGGATTCCAATTCCCAAATCCAGTAAGGAGAAGTCATAAACAGCAACAGCGAAATATACGTGCCCCAGAACAAAATCAAAATAAATTGGAGGTCGCGTCGAGCCGCTAACACAGCGGCGATGAACATAGTCAGCGCGATTGAGGCAAAAATCACGGATAAGGAGCGGTCAGCAAGGGGTATAATACCGAAACCGATACTAGCTGCGATCGCGGCTACAGCCAGCCCAATCAAGCCAATACTCCAGAGGCGGGGGTAAGATTGGCGACTTGGTCCATTCCAGATTTCCGCTAGATAAGCTCCAGCAGCAAGCGCTAAAGTAGGATAAACAGGCAAGACATACCAGGGTAGCCTGTTGACCATCACCAAAATTGCCAAGCTATAAACCCCAGCCCAAACGAGTACCAACTTAGCCCAGCCCCAATTGCGATTTTCCCCAGCAAGGCTAAATCCATAGGGCCAGAATAGTAACCAGGGAAC
Organism: Cyanobacteriota bacterium; assembly: GCA_040756535.1. Lineage (GTDB taxonomy): Bacteria > Cyanobacteriota > Cyanobacteriia > Cyanobacteriales > Coleofasciculaceae > JBFLZA01. Next base: position 855 of record JBFLZA010000822.1, on the reverse strand, counting down.
GGAGAATTTGCAAAATTGGGTCAGGTAATACCAAAAGAGACTAGGGGGAGCTTTTTCTGGTGCCCAAAGACGACGTGGGGATGGATTGATAAGTCCTACAGGAATGAACGTCTGATGGTTAGTGAACAGCCATAATTCATACACCGCTAATCCAGGGGCGCTGCCTAGGAGCAATCCCATCCACCAATAAACTGAAGTCAAGAGCCTTGGGGTATCCCAAGCGAGAAACACGAAGGCTACGCCTAACAGTAAAAACCCAATTAGGATACCTTTGCTCAAGGCAATCAAACCCAACCCCATGCCGATACCGAATGACCAGCGTAAGTCACGGCGCGATCGCAACACACACCACATCATGAGCATAATAAAGCACAGTGTTGCTCCATCTACGCTTGCCAAACGCCCTTGACAGACTACTGGTAATAACGTGAGATAAACCAAGCTCGAAAAAATCGCGCTCTGACGGGAGGGAAAGATTTCTCGACCGATGCCATACAACATCGGTACGGACAGGGCACTCAGTATTGCCCCCGGCAAGCGTGTCGTCCACTCATTAAAGCCACCTATTTTATAAGCTCCGGCAATGATCGAATGGAGTAGAGGTGGTTCTTCAAGATAAGGATTGCTTGTCAGCTTTAAGTCAAGCCACTGCCAAGCCTGTGCCGATACTTTGCCAATTTCACGGGCTGTTAGCGCCACCGCTCCTTCGCCCCAATCTAAGAGGGGCGGACTACCCAAATTAATTCCAAATAAGAGCAGCGCTGCCGAAAGTAATCCTATCATCCACAATCGGTCAACCCAGCGTTCTGTTTTACGACTTCTATTGCCTGAACGACCCCAAGTAAAAGTTTGATG
>JBFLZA010000821.1:0-3588 GCA_040756535.1 Cyanobacteriota bacterium | reverse complement strand
GTAAAAACACTAACGACTGATGAAATTAAGAAAGGCTACAGAGAAACAATTTTTACGGGGATTCATTCCCGTCTTATTTTAAGTGCTATTTTAAAATTTGAGAAAAAGCAATTTGAATCCGACCCTATTCTTGAAAGACGTGAATGGGCAAAAGAACACCAAGATAATGTACAACCCAATTGCGGCTCTGTGTTTAAATTTGCTTATCAGCCAATTATGAACAGCCTCAAGGGCTTTAGGATTGGGCAAGCTCGCTACTCTTCTAAAACTGTCAACTGGATACTTAATCAATCTAATGAAAGTACTTCGATTTTAATTCTTATTACTATTACAAAGCTTTTACATTTTATAGTGGCTCGCAGAGCAGTCCTAGAAATAATTTTAGTTAAATAGAAAAAAATCGGCTAATGAAGAAATGATATAAATTTGCTACAAAAGCAATTTTTCAAAAATTAAAGTACTCCCATCCCAATAGAATATATATATAGATATGATATTTTGTACATTTATGACTCAGAGGGGGATCGAGCCACTCTCCTCTCAAACCCAGAAGTGTTGAATGATAAACACCAACTATAGCGAACTAGATTTTCCACGGGAAAGCTTTAAAATAAGTCCCCTGTCCTTTCCAGAACAGGTAATTTATTGGACGATTGTTCTGACCCCTCTATGTTGGTTGTCCAGTCTACAGACTCTCCTCTATCCAGCCATTGTTATTGGTTTGCTAGTCTATCGCTTTGAAATCGACAAGCTCATCAGAAACTCGCTTCCCGCTTGTATTTGGGCTTGGTTAGCAATGGCTGTAGTCATGCTCTGGACGGCGATGTTAGGTCTGGGTAGCATGGGAGCTGGACTCGCGAAAATCGCTGCCGCTTTAGTAACCTTCTCCAAAAGCTACTTCTTAATCTTCGCCGCTCTAGCTCTACCTTTTTGGCATTGCATTAGACTGCGTGTAGTTACGCGTGCTGTCGCCTGGATGGCAACGGGCTACTTGGTAACGATCGCAATTGAACTGGTAATGCTGTTTGCTGGGGTAGGCAAGGAAGGTTTTACCTCACCCCTCGCACGCCTGGTTCCCGGTGATGCCTTGGGACTAAGAGTTTCGTTTGCCGACTTCCAAAACTTTTTTGGAATTTCTTTACCCAGAACAGCCCTCTACATGCCAGACCCTCCAATTCTGGGGGTTTGTGCGCTTTTGTGCTTCTTCATTTGCCTGGGTGAAACAGACCGTCGCCTGCGCCGATTCGCCGTAGCAGGTTGTTTGGCAGCTTTGATGATTAGTTTTAGCCGTAGCGCTTGGGTCTGCCTTATCCTAGCCCTCCTAATTGTTGCCTGCTTCCGTAGCCGATGGGCACGTCATGGTTCTCTATGGGTAGCCGCACTCACCTCGTTCCTTTGTGCTCTATTGGGGTTGACCCTAAATGAGTTAATCAATAAGCCAATGGAAATCTTCACAAAGGCGCGTGCTGCTTCATCGAGCGATCGCGAATACGTCGTACAGAAAACCCTTGAAGCTTGGCAACAATACCCTTGGTTTGGTTGGGGAGTCATTAGAGGCTCAGTCCGATGGTACAAGTACGACATTTCCCTGGGTTCGTTCTCCACCTACGCCTCAGTGCTTTACCTGCACGGACTGGTCGGTTTTATTGTTTTTGTAACAGCTTTGGGTTTAACGTTATGGAGTTTTTGGAAGCAAGCCATTCGCGATAACCCGCTCTGCAAGAGGGCATTTGCCAGCTTGGTGGCGTTGTGTGTACTGTGCCAAGCCACACCTTTGAGCTGGATGACGGTATATTTTTGGTTCTACTTTGTTTGGTTGGGGGCAATTTTGTTTGAACTCCAGCAGCAGGAGCCAACGATATCGAGCTGGGAACACTTATCTGGGCAAACGGGATAGAAGACCAGATTAAGCCTATTAGTAGATGAAAATTTTTTTTCGTTGACTTAATATGAGGATTCCGCTCGGATACAGTTAGGTTTAGACGCATCTTTGGGTATCTGTTTCATGGAAAAGTTAGCGGCAATTACGATCAGGCATTGGAAGTCATTACTCGCGTTAAACGTGCTCGTGCTTGCAGCCGTTATGGGAAAAGTAGCCGTTTCTCCCAAGGTCTGGACGGCTAAGGCACAGCTAATTTTACCTGAGACAACCAGCAACCTTGATGCCAGTTTGGGAACGCTGGGTTCTATGAAGAATACTGAAATAGAATTCTCGTCTCAGGTTAATCCTCTTAAAGTGCAGGCATCTATCCTGACCAGTGAGGCATTGTTAAGGCGGCTATGGAATTCTGACCCTGAGAAAGATCAGGTAGGGTTCGGTAGCTACAAGAAATTATTTGAAGTCACTCCTGAAGAACAGTCCACCATCGTGTCTTTGGCGGTGAGCGGTTCTAGCCCAGAAATTGCCCGTCAAAGAGCGACCGCTCTAACCGAAGCGTATCAGCAGCGCCTGAATGAACTGCGTCAAGCCGATGGTGCAGCGCGAGGAAAGTTTAGCCAGAAAGAACTAGAGCAAGCCCAACAAAACTTGAAGCTGGCGGAAATCGAGTTAGCTCAGTTTAAGAAAGCATCCGGTTTAGTGAACAGCGAAGAACAAACCCGAGGAATGGTGTCTACCCTCACGGATTTGACGAACGCGCAAGCGCAGGCGGAGGCTCAAGCGAGGGCTAGCGAGAATCAAGTCAGAACTCTATCCGCTCGCTTAAGTCTGAACCCAGAGCAAGCGATTCGATCAGTGGGATTGGGTGAAAATCAGGACTATCAGTTTGTGCGAGGGAAGCTATCAGAAGTAGAAGCAGCTTTGGTGAAGAATCAAGCCACATTCACCAATGAGCATCCAACAGTGCGAAAACTGCTCACACAGCGCAATGAGTTGCAGAGCCAACTTCAGCAGTATGTTTCTCAAGCCGCAGGAAATACGACAATCGACTCCAACGTGACAGTCGATAAACAAGGACGTGCGGCACTGATCGGGCAACTTGTTATGGCTGAAAGCGAAGCTAGTGCTCAACAACGAAAAGCAATTCAACTGCAACAGGAGATTGACAAACTCAATGCTTCCTTAAAACTGCTCCCAGCCAATCAGGCGCGACTGTTGGAATTGCAACGGCAGTACGATGTCGCCGAAGGGGTGTACAAGGGTCTAGTGGCTCAGGTGAAACAAGCCAAGATTGATGCCTTTAATGCTTATCCCAACGTACAGGTACTCGACCCCCCCAATGTTGGTGCAACTCCTACCGACCCCAAGTTAAAGCTAGCAATACTCAGTGGTCTTTTGGCATCCATTATTGGGAGCATCGCCCTCGTGTTGCTGCTGGAGGGACGCAATCCCTTGTTGAGTCCCAAAGATTTGCAAGCCATCAAATTTCCCATCGTGGTTCGCATTCCCCGGCTCAGGCATTCAGGTATGGGATTGGAACTGGGTACAGAAACAGAGGTCGAGTTTCAAAGGCTGGCTTCTGCGATTAGTATGCAGCCTCTGAAAGACCGCCGCCTGCTCATCACCAGTCCCATTGTCGGTGAAGGCAAGACAACGGTGACCTTGGGACTGGCAACCGCACTAGCCGATTTGGGGTTCCGAGTTCTGAT
>JBFLZA010000820.1:0-3602 GCA_040756535.1 Cyanobacteriota bacterium | reverse complement strand
CAAATTATTTAGTACAATTAATGTTGCCCAACTGCAAACGCAAATGGATCGGCTCTCCAGAGATTGTCGGGAGTTAGATACAAAAATTCAAGCCTCAAACTGGAGTACTGAACTTCTAGATTGAGCAAGTTGGTAACCAAGTTGATAGAAGCGAGCACAAAACCCGCTAACAGGGTTAAGTTGGGTAGGTCATTTAAACCTTTTTGCACGAGGGGCAGTGCAAACAATTAACAAATTAGCCCAGTATTGTTACAAGCGTACAGGGCATTGTTAAAGTTACTACCGTGTGCTGGTCTATTAATATTGGTGAGGGTGGGTTAGGGGAAAAATATAGCAGTTAGCTTGGCGGTTAAAACCGCATCTATACAACCTTGCACCCGCCTGCGCGGGTTAAAAAATCTTGAATGTTTCGGCGAGTCCGCGCAGGCGGACTACCCTATTTAATTTGAAAAGGCATTTTTCCAAAACACCGAATTATTTCATCACTGGTTCAGTTTAAAATCCATACCGCCATTGGTATTCAAAACATAATTTCCTTGAGAAGAAGCCTTTTCGCTGCTAACTTCTAATGTATAGATTCCAGAACTGGGCAATGTTACATTAATGGCTGGGGAATAACTAGCAGTAGAAGAAGCTTTCTCTCCTGCTAGTACATTTCCATTGGAGTCTTTGAGCGTAATGGTGGTGGGAATTTTCTTACTCTCGGTAGAAAACCGAACAAACTCACCTGCCTGTCCTTGGAAGGTGTAAGTGTTAGTCCCTCCGCGAGCTAGATTGCCGCTAATTTGATACTCTTTTAAAAGAAAATTTCTGCCGCCACTCGCATTTAAGCTGTAGTTTCCTGCAGAAGCAGCTTCCTGACAACTAACTTCCACAGTATAAAGCCCATCACTAGGCAAAGCAAGGTAAACTTTCGTCATAGAGTCAGTAGTAGAAGAGACTCCGTCTCGTGCAAGTATTTTTCCCTTAAGAGTTCTCAGCGTAATGACAGGAGAAACTTCTGTACTCGACGCCGAAAACGCGACTGGCTCACCCGCTTTACCTTGGAAAATGTATGTGTTAGTACCGCCTGAAACTAGATAGCCGCCTGCTGGTTGCGGAGATTGGCGGAATTCTTCAAAAATTCTCAAGGGCGCTTCTGTTGCATTGGGCATCACTCCTGGGAGTGTAGGATTTGGGAGTGTAGGAATGTCTCGAGCGTAGGCGGTGGATTTGAAAAGTAAAACGCTGCATAAAACAGCGAAGGGAACTAAAGCAATAGTGGAGCGAGTAATCATATACCTATTCGTATCGGACATACTGAACACATTATTTTAACTTAGGGTAAATCCAATCGCCAACCGGACTGTTAGATCATCCTTATAAACCTCTAATGTTTCAACGTATCTTTATAAAGATGCCAAGAAAAACTTCTATTTATGAAGTTTCTATGAATTACTCACTATAGACAGCAAATTGACCTAGGGATGCATCACAAAAAGCACTCTTTAAATGTTTTTGATAGAAAGCTTTGGGAAAAAGTTCCCCAGTCTTCAGAAGAGTGGGAAGGTGATAAGTTAATAAAATTGAGCTGGGTATCAATACAAGCATCCTAAAAGACATTGTTCAATTCAGCTCTTTTGCTGCAAGTGAGCGACCAATTGCTCTCCTGCGGTTTCAATATGCCGTTTGAGCAGCTTAACAGCCGCTTTGGTATCTCGCTGGCGACAAGCATCCAGAAGCTGATAATGTTCTTTTTGCGACTTCTCCAAGTAATTCATCTGCTCCATCTGCAACCGGACATAGCGGTCAATATTAACATGTAGGGTTTTAATCATCGCCAACAACCGAGGGCGATCGCTTGGACTGTAGAGGGTAGAATGAAACTCCCAGTTTAGTTTCGCCCAACGCGCCGCATCGGTGGTTTGGTTGGTTGCATCCAGAATCACCGCCGCCTTTTCTAAGTCGGATTCCGTCAACTTGGGAATCGCCAGTTGAATTGCTGTTGTTTCCAAGGCAACGCGAATCTCGAAGATTTCCTGTGCTTCTGCTGGAGATAGCGCTGATACCGTTGCGCCTCGATTGAGTTGGAGTGTCACCAACCCTTCGGCCTCTAATTGCCGTAGTGCCTCCCGTACAGGGATGCGGCTAACTCCAAACTGCGCGGCAATTTCATCTTGCCTCAGGGATTGTCCTTCTTGAAAAATCCCCCGCAAAATCGCCTCTCGCAACGCCTCTGCAATTAAGTCTGGGGTACTGCGCTGCTGTTGCAGAAGGTTGGCGGCTAAGTCACCTAAGTTCATACTGGATGATGTATATTGTATACAATATTCAAATATACCTTTCTCATCGTCTCTTTGCTTGACATTACGGGAGCATAGTTATGAGCATTCGACCTCAATCGGATCGAGTTATCATCTTCGACACCACCCTACGGGATGGTGAACAGTCACCGGGCGCAACACTAAATGTAGAAGAGAAACTTGCGATCGCTCATCAACTCGCTCTACTGGGAGTCGATGTGATTGAAGCCGGATTCGCGGTTTCCAGCCCTGGCGATTTTGAAGCGGTAAGAACCATTGCTGAACAAGTGGGAGTGCCAGGTGGCCCTGTGATTTGCAGCTTAGCCAGAGCCATGCGTAAAGATATTGAAGCGGCAGCCGAAGCCTTGAAATCGGCTACCCACCCTCGAATTCACGTTTTTATCTCCACCTCAGACATTCATCTTAAGTACCAATTGAAAAAGTCTCCCAGCGAGGTATTAGCGATCGCAAAAGAAATGGTCGCTTATGCTAAATCCTTTGTGGACGATGTAGAATTCTCCCCCATGGATGCCACTCGCTCAGATCGGGAGTATCTTTATCAAGTCCTAGAAAGCGTCATCGCCGCAGGCGCAACCACAATCAATATCCCTGATACCGTCGGTTGCTGTACCCCGAAAGAGATGGGGGCACTAATTCAGGGTATTCGAGAAAACGTCCCCAACATCGATCAAGTTATTCTTTCCGTTCACACTCAAAACGATTTAGGACTTGCTACTGCCAACGCACTAGCGGCAGTTGAACAGGGCGTGCGTCAGGTGGAATGTACGATTAACGGCATTGGTGAACGCGCAGGCAACACCGCTTTGGAAGAGATTGTCATGGCCTTGCACATTCGCAAGCCTTATTTCAACCCCTATTTCGATCGCCCGGTTGATTCAGAAGCACCCCTCACCAACATCAACACTCAAGAGATTTACAGAACCTCTCGCCTAGTGTCCCAATCAACGGGAATGCTGGTTCAACCGAATAAGGCAATTGTTGGGGCAAATGCCTTCGCCCACGAGTCGGGAATTCACCAAGACGGCGTCCTCAAGCACCGCGAGACTTACGAGATAATGGATGCCGCTTCCATTGGTTTGTCGGAAAACCAAATCGTTTTAGGCAAACATTCCGGACGCAATGCTTTCCGAACTCGGTTGCAGGAGTTGGGGTATGATTTGAGCGAGGAAGAGTTAAACAAAGCCTTCCATCGGTTCAAAGAAGTTGCCGATAAGAAGAAGCAAGTATCCGATTGGGATTTAGAAGCGATCGTCCGGGATGAAACCCTTCCTCAAATCGAACAAGGCTTTCAAGTCGAAC
>JBFLZA010000819.1:0-3603 GCA_040756535.1 Cyanobacteriota bacterium | reverse complement strand
CCCGGTAAATACTTAGCGATGTTGGTTTTTAGGTAAACTTGGAAAACCCAACGAGACTGAACCGGCTGCTTGAACGATCGCAAAATCCAACTCCATACCAAAGCAGCCCAAACATGAGCCGCTAAGGTGATGGAAAAAGCGACAAAAAGCATTGTCCATCCGGCAGCATCAATCCGAATCGCGGCAACCTCTTGCCAGTGGTCTTTGAATGCCTTGGCTAAAAAAAACAGAGTTCCGCCCAGAATCACCCAGCGTAGATAGGGTTTAATCGCTGACCAAATTTTCTTCATAGGCTTCGATGTTCAACTGCGGATTTTTAATCGGCTTTTAACTTAAGATTGACAACCACTGCTAATACTAAGTTGCAGCTCATAGTAGTAGATAGGAGAGACTCTTGAAGACAAGGGAGACCAGGGAAGGGAGAGAAAATACCATGTACGAACGCAGCTTCGTATAAGGTGAAACGTGTCACCTCTCTACAGTTAGAAAAGCAGGGCTTTCGAGAAGCAATCAGAATGACTCCTTTGCTAGATGTAGCGATCGCCTTTTTATCGATACTCTTGTCATGCGTGATGGAAAGATAATGCCTTAACTCACTGACCTAAGAAAGTGTGGATCGGCAGCCTTGCCTCAAAACCTGTTGCCAAGCTGCCCCGCTTCTGATGTCTGAGAATAGGGCGATTAGCTTTCATGACGAGACACTCAGCTTAATAGAGGCTGATAAGGAGTATTGCATGAAAAAGTTATTTGTTTTCTTCAAACAGCTACGACTGAGTCAATTATTAACAGCTGTTTTAGCAACAGTAGTACTGTTTGTGGGCACCGCTTGTAATCCGGGTAATGTTCAAGGCGCACGTCCCGATAATCCTCCCGTTCAAGCTGGAGGCGCGAATAATCCCTATAAAGATGGTGGAGACACTCTCACTAAGTACAAATTCTCTCCTGACCCGAAGGTAAGCAGCGAAAAAGCGAATTCGCAAAGGGATAGAGCTGATTTACAAATCCTCTCCAATCAACTGATTGCAGCGAGTGGTCAGATCCAATATCCAGGCGGTCAGATTCAAGGGCAGCCAGCTGATGAAAAGCAAGCGCTTCGGAAGATAGATTTGCAAGATTTTGAAGCGTCTGAACCGGGTGGACAAATTCAGCGCCAGTCTGATCTGGGTGAGCGCATTGAAGATCGTTTAGAAGTGGTTAAAGACACGTTCGGTAAAGCTGCTGAATTTCTCGGCGAAGATCTTGAAAAAGGTGCACAGAGCAATATACAAACTCCCAGAGCGACTCAGCGTTAACTCGACGAGCGTTTTCGGGCTATGGGTTTGACAAATACTAATGGTTTGGCTCGACCCATACAACATGCATCAATCCCAAACAATTTTTGCGATTGTAGCGACCCGCTCTTTAATCATTTCTCTCAAACTGAATCAAAGGAAAAAAATATGAACAAAGTGATTTCTTGGTTGAAAAGTATCCGGTTGGATCGAATTTTAACAGTATTTCTGGCTGGAGTTTTGTTATTTGCCAGCACGGCTTGCGGGGGTAGTAAAGTATTAGCTAAAAGCGCAGATGATGTTAGGCAAGAAGTTCCTAGCGGTGCTGTAACTTCTCCCTATCAAGGCGGGATGAATAACTATAGCGATGTCGATCCTAGAAAAAATACCTCAGAGGCACAAACCAAGGCCAAGGGTCTAGTCGATAATGCTCAGCGGAATATTGACAAGAAGAGTGTTGATAGCCGTGAGCAGTATGTGGAAAACTACCAGAGTGGTACACCTCTGGGTGAGAGAGTGCGGCGGCTTGGTGAAGATATAGGTGAGGCTGCTGAAGACATCACCGAAGAAGCCTCCGATCGGACTCAACGAACAACTAAAAAGGCTGCTGACGCTGCTCAATCTAAGGTTAACAGTGATCTAGCGAGCACCAAGCGGGCTATGGGTGACGCGGCTGAGGCTGGAGACGATTTAGGCTATAAAATTCAGCGCAATGCTCAAGACACCACTGATACCGTTAAGGCTAAAGTTAACAGAGGTATTGGCAGAACCCAGCAGGCTATTGAAGACGCTGCTGACGCTATTGATTAGAAGTAGCTGAGTTCAAGCTCAAAAATCAAAAAATTAACTGAAAAAAACCCAGTCAACCGACTGGGTTTTTTAGTTTAAAGCTACCCTTAGAGATGCTTCCCAACGTAGCCAACAGCACCCGAAAAGTCAGTATTCCTCACTTTTGCGTTGGCAAATGAAGCCTCTGTTAAATCGGCATTTCTGAACGAGGTTCCCGAAGAACGTTTCATCTCTATAAAAACAAGAACCAGCGAACTCAGTGTCAAACCAACATAAGCCAGAGATAAAATACTCAACAAAATTCCCCAAACTAGCTGTTGTCCGCTTAACAAAGCAAGTGCAACTGCCCACAACCAAAATGCCAAGCCATAACTCGCAACAGTAGCAGCTAGCGCTACAGCTACTGCTACAGCGCTAGTCCGAACCCTTAGGCTGATGAGTGTCATCACCAGTCCTCCAACAACCGCCCCCACTATAGCCGCCGGGGGATTTTCATTCGTCGCGATTCCGACATAGTAAAACCCCAGCAAAGCTCCCGACGCGATTCCTGACAACGCGAAAGCGACTATGCCAAACTGGGGGGCAATGGCGATTCTCATCCCCGATCCCGCTCCAGAAATGCCCAAGCTAAGCAGTAATGCCACAATATACGGCCATTTGTGTCCTCCTATAGGTTCACCGAGAGAAGAAAATACTGGCCGATTGACAGCCGATACCATCAGCCAAGTCGTAATCACGGCGACGATGACTAAAACTATGACTCGCCTGAGAGTTATCCCAGTCCGTACTCCTTCAAAATTGGCTCCTACCAATACAGTGCCACTAAAATCGCAACCTCTCAGATCGGAGCCACTGAAATTTGCCTTCTTGAGGTTAAGACCTTTAAAGGAACGGTTTCGCAAATCTTGATGAGTAAAATTGAGGTTGCTTTCACTCGTCATCGTTCAGTTTTGCCCTCGCCTAGCCTGCTTTTTCCATAAACACCATAGACTCTACAAGCCGATAACGCCGTGTTCCAGACAGCAGATGAAATCGTGAATCATCGACAGCAAATCTACAAAAAGCGATCGCTAATCGTAGCAGGGTTTGGTTTGTTGCTTCTGCCCCTACTCCTTTACACCCAACTCCACTTCCAACGCCCACCCCGCACCAATCAAGAGTTAACTCTGTTTCAGGGCATTGTCTATCAGCGGGAAGCTCGCTCAACGCCTCGTCCGCTCATGCTCCACATTGCCACCATGGACTTAACTGCACCTGGATTGGGCGTGCTGGTGACACCGGGAAAGCCAACTCCTGATCAACAAGAAACTAATGCCCGGACGACAGAAGAATTTGTTAAAGAATTTAAGTTACAGTTAGCCATGAATGCTAGCTTTTTCTACCCATTTCGGGAAAATCACCCTTGGGATTTTTACCCTCGCAGTGGTGAGAGAGCGAACGTGGTGGGCCAAGCGATTTCACAGGGATTTACTTACTCAACAACCGAATCTGACTTCCCCGTATTGTGCTTTGATGCCGATAATCGCGCCCAAATTCTTGAGAG
>JBFLZA010000818.1:0-3606 GCA_040756535.1 Cyanobacteriota bacterium | reverse complement strand
ATGAACCTTCGCGCAACCCTGAGCTATTTTGGCACTATCGCCTCTTGCTTATTCGCCTCTACACTATCTGTGCAAGCGCAAATTGTACCTGATGGTACCTTACTTACTAATTCTGTCGTTACTCCCAATGGCAATACCCTTACCATTACTGACGGTACTCTTGATAGTGCAGGGATAAACCTCTTTCATAGTTTTGAGCAATTTTCCGTTCTTACAGGACAGACAGCTTATTTTAACAATCCCCTAAGTGTGCAAAATATCCTCACACGAATTACAGGAGGACAAGCGTCTAATATCGATGGTATTATCCAAACCAACGGTACGAACTTATTTTTAATTAACCCGAACGGAATTATTTTTGGCTCGAATGCCCAATTAAATATCGGTGGTTCGTTTATTGCCGCAACAGCCAACAGTATTAAATTAGCAGATGGGAGTGAGTTCAGTGCAATTAGTCCCCAAGCACCCCCTCTATTAACGATTAATGTCCCCATAGGCTTACAGTTGGGTGCAAATCCTGCTCCGATAGTCGTGCAGGGTGGGGGTAATAACTTGAGAACCGACGTTATCAATTCAGCCATTATTAGAGATAACAGAACCGTGGGACTGCAAGTGGCTCCCGGTCAAACTCTTGCCTTAGTGGGCGGTGATATTGCTTTAGAGGGAGGAAACCTAACCGCTTTGGGAGGGCGAATTGAACTGTGGTCAGTGAGGAATGGCTTATTGGGAATTACGAATAGTAACGGAAAATTAGCACTGAGTAATGAACAGTTAGCAACACAATTTGGAGATATTCGTTTTACTGGTGCAGCTTCCGCAGATGCCAGTGGCAACGGTGGCGGCAGTATTCAAGTGCAAGGGCGGCGGATTTCCTTGCGGGATGGTTCGGCGATTTTGGCAACAACTTTGGGGACAGGAGATGGGGAAGGAATAACGGTACGCGCTTCTGAATCGGTAGAAGCGCTTGGCTTCTCCAGGGATTTGCTGTTTCCTAGCGGTATATCTACTAGCAGCCAAGCCGGATCGACTGGAAAGGCGGGAGCGATCGCAATTGAAACCCCCAGCTTGTTAGTTGGCAATGGGGGAGTATTATCAAGCACGACGTTTGGCTCTGGCAATGCAGGAAATATGACTGTCAGGGCTTCTTCAGTAGAAGTATTTGGCACTTTGAATAATTTGAATGCCAGTGGCTTATTTACTGGCGCGGCACTTGGCTCGACTGGAAATGCTGGAGATTTAACCATTGAAACTCAACGTTTGCGCCTAACAGATGGAGCGCAAATTTTAGCAACGACTACGGGTGCTGGTAATGGGGGAGATTTAACCGTAAGGGCAACGGAAGCGGTGGAAGCGATCGGGTTCGCCGAATTTAGGAATCCGGGTCTTCCAACCGCCTCGATCGTAGTTGGTAGTACCATCGCCAGTTCTGTGACCAGACGACGAGTGACGGGAAATGCGGGCAATGTAACGATTGAAACTGCGCGGTTGACTGTCAAAGACGGTGGTCAGATAGTTACCGCTACCTTTGGAGTGGGTAAGGGGGGAAATCTCACCATCCGGGCAACCGATTCTGTAGAATTAATCGGCACTTCCGGGACGAATCCCCTTGCGATTAGTTCTTTGGCTGCCACAGGCGGACGAAACTCAACTGGAAATGCGGGGAATTTGACCATAGAAACCCGACAGTTGACGATTCGGGATGGGGCGACAGCAACGGTTGCAAATCTAGCACCAACTGGGGAGGCGGGCAATTTGGAGGTGAATGCTGACTCAATTCGGCTGCTCAACGGCGGTTCTCTTACTGCTGAGACAACGGCAGGCGATCGCGGCAATATCACGATCAACTCCAAAGACATTCTGCTACGCAACAACAGCCGAATTACTACCAACGCTCAACAAACTGCCAACGGTGGCAATATCACCATTAACACCGATACTTTAGTAGCAGTCCCTCAAGAAAATAGCGACATCACTGCCAATGCTCAAAAAGGTTCTGGAGGGAGAATTAGCATTACCGCGACTGGTATCTTTGGCACACAGTTTGGCAATGGACTGACCGAAAAAAGTGACATCACCGCTACCTCTGAGCTTGGCCCGAAGTTTAATGGCACGGTACAAATTGATATTCGAGGAGTTGACCCCAATCGCGGATTAGTTCAGTTACCCGAAACTCTTGCTGATTCTAGCAATCAAATTGCTCAAACTTGCGCGTCTCAAGCCCGAAACAATAGCTTTGTTGTCACTGGCAAAGGAGGATTGCCACCCACTCCCAGTGAAGCGTTGAATCCTACTCCAGGTTGGATTGATTGGCGAGTATCCACTCGTAGGGACGGTGCCCCCGTGCCTGCCCTTGTTGGAGATGAGGGAACAGGGGAGCAAGGGAGCTCCTTCGGAGCAGGGGAGCGGGGGAGAGAAGGAATTACTAATCACCCATCTCTAATCCCAAATCCCAAATCCCAAATCCCAAATTTAGTTGAGGCGACGGGTTGGGTGAGGGATGCAGGGGGAACCGTGCGACTGGTAGCTAATCCTTCGGTTGCAGTATCTTCTAATAGAGGCTACCAACACAATTGTCGAGTAAATTCATTACCGTCCAAGCAGTACAAACTGCATTGAAGTGAATCGACTGATTCCTTGGCTTGAATATGAACAAAACATGAACCTTCGCGCAACACTAAGCTGTTTTAGCACTATCGCCTGCATCACTTCTGGTTTGTTGGCTTCCACCTTGTCAGCACCAGCGCAGATTGTACCCGATCGCACACTGCCCAATAATTCTGTTGTTACCCCAAATGGCAGTACCCTCACGATTATTGGCGGTACAGAAGTAGGTACGAATCTATTTCACAGCTTCGAGCAATTTTCAGTTCTCACTGGACAGACCGCTTATTTTAACAACGCCCTCAACGTGCAGAATATCCTCAGCCGCATTACGGGTGGGAATATTTCCACCATTGATGGCTTAATTCGGGCTAACGGCACGGCTAACCTGTTTGTAATTAATCCCAATGGCATCATTTTTGGCCCGAATGCCACCTTGGATATTGGTGGCTCATTTACAGGCACAACGGCTAATGCCATTCAATTGGGTGAGGAAGGATTTTTCAGTGCCACTCAACCTCAACAGAGTCGTTTACTTTCTATTTCTCCAGGGGCATTGTTTTTTAATCAAATGGCAAGCCAACAAGCGGCCATTACTAATACTGCTAACCTATCAGTCGGAGGAAATCTCACCTTAGCTGCTGACAATCTTAATTTACAAGGACAGCTAAGTGCTGGGGAAAATTTAATTCTGTCTGCCTATAACCAAATACAAATACGGGACAGTAGCACTAGTCCTTTCATTGCTAAAGCAGGCGGACATTTGCTGGTGCAGGGAAATCAAGGAGTTGATATTTTTGCCCTCAATCACCCCAACAGCCAGTTATTTTCTGCTGGGAATATGATGTTACGAAGTGCTAACCCAGTAGGGAGTGATGGTCGTTTCTCTGCTATGGGCAATCTTCGAGTTGAAAAATTAGATGGAAGTTTGGGGGATTTATATAGTCCTCACGACCCAGTGTTTCAATTCGGCGGTGATGTAAGCTTCGGGGACTATACCGGAGG
>JBFLZA010000817.1:0-3611 GCA_040756535.1 Cyanobacteriota bacterium | reverse complement strand
TCTTGCTTGGCGGTAATGCTGCTCTAGCTGCTCAATTGTTAAGTGTTTTGCTACGCTAATTCGTTTTGGCATCGCTAAGGGAAAGCACTCTCTCCTTTTATCGTAAGCGATTATGCGGACATGATATTACAGCAGAATATCAAAGTTTAGTGACGGATTGAAGATTTGCCAGACCCATATGAAATAGGGCATCCTGTACAATCAATTCCAGCAAGACATCCTTGAACATTTGCACCGTCTGCTGAATCTGCTCAAAATCTTCGGGATTGTCCAAGCGATCGCGCACTTCCCGCTCACCGATCGCAACAGCAGGGCGGAGACGACTCGCAGCGTCCTCTGCTCTGCGTACAATATCCTGCTTGAGAAGTTGATATTCTGGTCGCTCCCGCCAAAGCTTGATGTCTTCCCATGCTGCCAGGAAAAACGCAGACCATCGCGCTAATGCCTGGTAGTCGGAGTTGACAATCGGTACACCCAGAGTTTGTTTGATGTCTCGATAGACTTGTTGCATTTGGGCGGACATTTCCCGAACAGACTGCTCACCAATTAGTTGTATCTCTGAGTGCTGATTTGCATTGGGGCCGCGACGAACATCAGCATTGCCCTCCTGACCAACCACTTCGCCTGCCAAAGTTCGGCTCAAGGCAATTTGCTGAATCAGCAATTGGGGATTGCCAAAGGTGAAGGCATTGAGTACTCTCTGGATCTGATGCCGCTGTGCTTCGTCCATCTCAATTTGATAGCTTGGTAGATACCAGTCGCTGGTATCCCGATAAACATGCTCGGTAATCGCGATCGCATCTTCCAAAAAAGATTCAGTTTGCGTTGCAGGTTTGAGACGCTCCCAAAACAACTGCATCACAGATGGATACATCGCATAAGCACGCCAGTTTACAGGTGTCCAGGGAATTCCCAACGTATCTTGAATTTCGCTTAAACAGGCTTGAATTTCAGGGGGTGCCTGCGAAGGTTCAATCAACGGGAATCCCGATTGCTCGTCTTCTGCGATCGCTGGTTCAGGCGATGGCGTTCCCCCAGTGATTTCAAAGGAGTCAGTCTCTCCTATCACTACTCGTTGTGCTTCTACCAGTCGATGCGGCTGCTCAGTTTCAATCGGCTGTTCTGCTTGAGCGCTATCTGCGTTCTCGGTTGCAATCTCGTTATTTTTCCGTGCGGCTTTGTCACTTAAGGAGGTTAACAAGGAAGGCGACAAAGATGAGTGGCTGTCTTTTCCGAAAGCGCGATCGGTACCAATACCGCCTGCTTCAGGTAGCAATCGATTCGCCCAACCCAGCAGAGTGGAATTAAGTCCTGGAAACAGTGCAAACAATTTGGCACTGATTTGAGTCCAAAATGGCACAATCAGCTCTGCATCACCCCGTCGAAGGGCAGCAATGGTCTGACGAGCAACATTTTCAGCACTGGTCGAGAGGAAGGGCAACGAATCAGCAATGCTGAACCAGGTATATTCCTTGCGGTGCTGACCTTTGAAGATAGCATGGGGCAGAACGCCTGTGCGGATGAAACCGGGACATACTGTTGTGACAGCAATCCCCTCTTTCGCCAGTTCTGTCCGCATCCCTTCAGACAGTCCGGTTAAGGCAAATTTGCTGGCACAATACGCCAACATATGCGGGGAAACCACTTTGCCGCCGATGGAAGAGATATTGACGATGCGTCCAGCCTGTCGTTGACGCATTTCCGGGAAAACCGCATAGGTGGTGTATAGCGGTGCCCAGAAATGCAGCTTCATCAAGTCGTCGTAGTCCTCCATCGTCAACACGTCCATTGGCCCAACAATATCGGTGCCTGCGTTGTTGATGAGGATGTCGATCTGACCGAAGCGATCGCGCACCTGCTGCACCATCTGCTCAACCTGGGAGCGATCGGTGACATCGCAAGGCAAAGCCAATACTTGTCCACCCTGTTGCTCTAATTCATTTCGCGCTCTTTCCAACTCTGCCGCATCACGGGCACAAATTGCCAAACGCGCTCCTTGCTGCACCAACTGGCGTGCCATGACCAGACCCAGTCCGCGAGAACCACCCGTAAGCAGCACCGTCTTGCCTGTGAGATCGTATTGACGTTCGCGCCACGATCGCACTACCCAAAGCACGAGGAGCAAAGCGCCCACACTCATTGCAATAAGAATAAGAGGATTCTGATTATCCATATAGGAATTCATGGTTAAAACTTAAAGGTTCATGTATTGTGAAGCGTGATTTACTTTATTGACCTGAATCTCATCCTAAAAGCGTCAACTTTTCCTCTCCTCTGACTAATGGATTGTCATACTTGAACTACTGCTGTCTCTAAGGAGAGAGTTAGTCTTAAGTTGAAATGTACTCATGAATACAATTCTTGAGTTTTCGGTTTTTTAAGAATTAGCTGGCAGTTGAATTGCCTAAGCGATCGCGCCCTCCGGAGCGATAAAAAAAACTAGCACTCGCAGCTAGGGCTTTTGTGGCATTTAATGTACTACAAAATACCAAGAGAAATATTACAGATGCTAAGACCCGTGATTTATCATTACTTATTAGGGTTTGCAACACTCTTGTCGTAGAAGTTGTAACACTTTTGCCAACAGTATCATGTGGAGACAACTCTTAGCAGTTTGCCTCAATCTGATATTTCTGGAGAAAACCTGTGGCTCTAATTCATTGAGACTCATCTAGAGGAATCGAGAGTAAGCAGCGATAAATTGCTTGCTCAGTGAGATGCTGGGACTAGTTTGGCGATAGGAGAATGAATTTGTGAGCCAGTTCAACTCATCCATCACTTTGAGTCAGTTTGATGCTGTCTTATTTGATTTAGATGGCGTGATTACCGCAACTGCGAAGGTTCATGCTGCTTGCTGGAAACGGGTATTTGATGGGTTTCTAAAGCAACGGATTGAAAAGACCGATGAAGCCTTTCAACCCTTTGACCTTCAAAATGACTACAAGCTGTATGTCGATGGAAAAATGCGGTATGTCGGCGTTCAAAGTTTTTTGGAATCGAGAGGCATTCAGTTGCCCTATGGAGAGCCATCCGATCCTCCGGGATATGATACAGTTTGTGCCCTTGGTAAATTCAAGGATGTTTTTTTTGAACAAGTACTTCATTCAGAAGGAGTTGAGGTATACGAAGGAGCGGTTGCTCTAATCCGTCATCTGAGCGATCGAGGGTTCAAATTAGCGGTTGTGTCATCGAGTCACCATTGCAAAGCTGTTCTTAAGGTGGCTGAAATTGATCATCTGTTTGATGTTGTCGTTGATGGCAATCTAGCCGATCAATTGCACCTAGCCGGAAAACCTGCCCCAGATGCTTTTCTTTGGGGGGCAAAACAACTTGAGGTTGAACCAAAGCGATCGGTTGTCTTTGAGGATGCAATTTCTGGTGTTCAAGCAGGTTGCGCTGGTGGATTTGGACTCGTGGTTGGGGTCGATCGCAAAGGAGATCCTGATGCGCTGCAAAAAAATGGGGCGGATATCGTTGTCCAGGATTTGAGTGAGCTACTTTAACCGACAATTAAGGACAATTAAGGACAATTAAGGGTCACGGGATTTTTACGCTTCCTGTGGTTTTACCTTTCCCGCAAGAAGGCTCCCGTCACAATCTCTGATTTGACG
>JBFLZA010000816.1:0-3617 GCA_040756535.1 Cyanobacteriota bacterium | reverse complement strand
GGTAAAAACGTTTTTCAGACACGGTTGGCTGACATTGATAGTTAGTTTAAGTAGAACACCCAAGCCTATTGCTTTTCTATCACCCTGAGTGCGATCGCAGACTAACTCACTGCACTGGGTTTGGAACTTTTGCCAAACTCAAGAGAGTTCCTTCTAACTTGACATTATCCAAATTAGCATCTGTCAAGTCAGTTTTAGCTAAGTTAGCGTCCGTTAAATCGGCATTACATAATTCAGCACCATTGAGCTTGACATGAGCCAAATTAGATCGATACAACTTAGCTCCATTTAAGTTGGCTTCGCTGAGGTTGGCTTCAATCAAGTTGGCACCACTAAGATTAGCTCCAATTAGGTTAGCACTACTAAGGTTGGCTCCAATCAGGTTAGTAATACTGAGGTTAGCACCACTCAAGTTGGCTTCCCGCAGATTAACTCTAATCATACTGGCACCAATCAGGTTAGCCCCACTCATACTGGCATCGTGCAGGTTGGCACCACTCAAGTCAGCACCACTCAAGTTGGCACCGACTAAGTTGACATTATTCAGCTTGGCAACACCGAGTTTCGCACCAATCAGGTTGGCATCACTCAAGTTGGCATCACTCAAGTCGGCATCACTCAAGCTGGCACTAATCAGGTCAGCACCACTCAAGTTGGCACCACTCAGGTTAGCTTCTCGCAGGTCAGCACCACTCAGGTTGGCACCCCTTAAGTCAGCACCGCGCAGGTCAGCATCATGAAAGTTTCTCTCTCCTGCTGCATAACGGGACAGAATTTCGTTAGCATCCATAATTTCATCGGGTATGAAGGAAAACTCAGTTGTAGCAAAATTTTCCTGCGATTTACCCTCAGGCTTAAACTGGGGGAGGTTGGATGCTATCTACAAAAGGCTACACCTGATTCAGAATCTCCAGAAATTCCTGCACAACGATATCGGGTTCTTCCCAGCACCGTGCTGCCTCGTAATATTCAACAACTCGGATATGAGGAACTTTAAACAGACGAAGTTCTTGTGGAGCACCTATGGGGCGATCGCCGCTTAAAGGAGTGGTAGCCACCTTAGAATCGTCAGTCGCGAAAACGCTAACACGCTCAGGCTCATACAGGCTACACGCAGGTGGCGCAGAAAGCTCACCAATCACTTCTAGAATGCCCCACTTATTCTGGTAAAAAACCAGAAAGTCAGCTTCCTTGCTATCGAGGCTTTTCGCTCTATTGATGCGTGTCCAACCATTTAAATAAAACGGAACACCAGCACGGTCAAACGCTTGGGCGATTTTCATTTCAGTTTTGGAGCGGAAGTAACGACCATTCCATTCGTAAGGAACTCTGTGATCGGGGTTATTGATATTCAGACTTACCCCCAAACTGATGATAGTTCCTTCTAGATTAGTGTTCTCCAGCTCGGCATTGGTCAGGTCAGTTCCCGCTAAGTTTGCATCACTTAAGTCGGCATCCCCTAAGTCAGCCTCAGTCAGATTGACGTAAGCCAAATTAGAACGGCTTAATTTAGCTCCTTGTAAATTGGCCCCTTCCAGGTTGGCTTCAATCAAGTTTGCACCACTGAGATTAGCTCCCCTCAAGTCGGCACCACTGAGGTCAGCCCCCATCATATTAGTAACACTAAGGTTGGCTCCCTGTAGGTTAGCTCCACTCAGTTTGGCTTTAATCAGAGTCGCTCCACTGATGTAAGCCGCACTCAGATTGCTACACGTCAGATCGGTACAACTTAGTTCAGCACCGCTCAGGTTAGCACCACTCAGATTCGCATCCCGCAGGTTAGCAACACCGAGTTTGGCACCAATTAGGTTCGCATCATGTAGATTGGCATCTCGCAAGTCAGCAGCACTCAGACTGGCAACAATGAGATCGGCACCACTGAGATCAGCACCAATTAGGTCAGCATCTCGCAAGTCGGCATCACTTAAGTCGGTATCGCTCAAGTTGGCATCACTCAAATCAACACCACGTAGGTCAACACCACGCAAGTCAGCTCCATGCAAATTTATACCACGCAGACATCTTTCTCCTGCTGCGTAACGTTCCAGCAGTTCCTCAGCATCCATAGATGTGTTTTGTTGTTTGAGAACTCAGTTCTAACAAAATGGTTCTTCAGCTAATCCAAGATTCGGTTAGGGTCAATTTTTGTTTAGCACTCAGCACCCACTTGCTACCACCTATTGTCTCTCAACCTCGCTCAACCTCATCAGCTAACCGAAAAGAGAGGGGGTTTAATACCGAGTTGCAGCTCATAGTAATAGCTGAGACAGACGCCCAGACGCTCCGGACGCTCCGGACGCTTCAGAAAATGAATTTGCTACATTTGAACACAACTTGGTTTAAGGTACAGCTATCCCATAGGATAGGACAAGTAGAGGAAAAGTTCTTTGACTAACTTTCAGGAATTGCTCTGAAGTCCCTTGTAGAAAGAATTAACAACGTAGTTTTGCTAGAGCTGGTCAAACCTAAAGCTAGTTTTAGATTCCAAGCATTAGGATTTCCTCCCAGTTTTCTAGTACCGGTAGTTGCACAGGGTTGACAACTGCCGGTTTTTTTTCTCAATTGAAGAGTTTTAGAACGTTGACCGCAGAGAAGTATGCGTGTAGGCGTTCCCGTTATCCATAGGAGCTCGGCAAGTCACTATTGACGCAGCCGGAAGCCCCGCAACTTCAGTTCGGGGATGAAGGCAAGAGAGCGCTTTTAAGCGCCTACTGTATTCACTTGCAGATGTCGTCAACTGCTGAAACGGCTGTCGGGGAAAGAGCAGAGGTTTCAGCTCTTGCAAAACCACAATATCAGTCGAGTCATTATTAACCAAGCTAAGTCTCAAAGCGCCATTGTTGCTATTGAGGACTTGACTGGCATCCGCGATAGAACCAATACCCAGCCTAGGAGTAAAACGGAGCGCAGACGTTCCAATTCGTGGGCTTTCTATCAGCTCCGATTCTTCTTGGAATACAAAGGAATTCAAGCTGGGATTGAGGTGGTTGCCGTACCTCCGCAGTACACAAGTCAGACCTGCCACCAGTGCTTGCACATTGGGTTGAGGTCGGACAAAACGTTTAAATGTGGTAACTGCGGTTGGCATGGAGATGCAGATTTTAACGGCTCAATGAATATTGCGAGTATTGGAGCAGTTGTAAGCCTGCTTCGAGGTTCAGAAACCTTGAGCTGTGTAATCATCAGCTCAAGGAATCTAGGGCTACTGAAAGCTCCGTCTCTTTAGAGCGGAGAAGCTTACCTACACGCTCTAACAACCTGTAACTTCTACACAAAAACCCGATGTTGCAGACAGGGCATCTGGCGGCGGACTTGCTCGAGGCGATCAGGGTTGATTTCCGCGATCGCCACTCCCGGTTTATCTCCTGCATCCGCTACGATAACGCCCCAGGGATCAACAATCATCGCGTGGCCGTGAGTTTGACGCATAGCATAGTGACGCCCTGTTTGCGCCGGTGCAATCACATAGCAAGTGTTTTCAATAGCCCTCGCTTGCACAAGCACTTGCCAGTGGTCTTTGCCAGTGTAGGCAGTAAAAGCCGCAGGGACAAATAAAACGTCAGCACCCTTGTACGCCAAGTGTCGGTAAAGTTCCGGGAAGCGAACGTCATAGCAGA
>JBFLZA010000815.1:0-3619 GCA_040756535.1 Cyanobacteriota bacterium | reverse complement strand
GGCTAAACGGGGGGTATCTATCGCGCAATAGTGCTGACTGGAGGTGTGAGCAGAAGTTTTGCTGGGGTGTTGAACCGCATTAGAGCTAGAAAAAGGTACGCCGTAACGTAACTTGCCCTCTTCAGAGGGCAAGGTAGACGTTCTTTGAGGAACAGAGAAGTTGTTAGAAAAGTACGCCTCATCTGAGGGAGAATTTAACATTGAGGCAGTTGTGCGTCTGACCCAGTCTAAGTTTGGAGATGTTCCTATCTGTTGACGCCACGTCAGATTTTGAGTCAGCACTTGTCCCGTAGCGGTTTGTAGACTCAAGGGTAAGGGTAAATGTTCTAACAGTTGCACCAAAGTCTTGAGAACAATAGGTTGGGGTTGTTCATCTGTATCAGATGCTGGGGTTGGTGCCGAGTTAGGTGCTAAGTATCTTAAGAGTCGCCAGCTATTGAGCAGTCCAAGAAACTTTCCTTCCTCGTCTACTAATGCCCATCGGTGACTCAATGAGGGAGCGCAGGAGGAAACGGGGGAAATAGAACCTGGAGGTATGGAGGCACAGGAACAGGATGATGGCTCTACAACACTTTCCGTGTCACCCCATCTCCCAGTTTCTCCTTCTTCTGAAACTCCCCAGTTCTGCATCATCATTGGATGATCGCTGAATTCTTGAAAGTAAGACCAGAATTGGCTTAAACTCAGCTGAGCTGGTAGGATAGCTATGGGTTCAATTAGCGGCGGCTCTAATTCAGATAAAGGCTGGTTAGCCTCTCCCATCGCCCAAGTTACAAGTGTCTCCCCTGACTGCCACAATGAGAGTAGGTGAGGTATCAATTTCGTTAAATTCACTACTCCTACTGGATAGTGCTGCTGGTTGACTACGATGATCGCCTCACATCCTGAAGAGTGAGAAATCTCTAGCAAGTCAGCAAGACCGCAGGTTTGTTGACAAACAGGAATGGCTTGAGCAAATTCTTTGAGACTGAGAGTTGGCATGGACATGACCAATCTTGCTGAAACAGAGGACGATCGCTACTACAAGCAGCACCTCCTCACTGAACTAAAAATGGGCTGATTCAAGCTGAATAGTGATACAGAAAAAATCTGAGCCTTAAGGACGCATACAGCTCAATTATTGCTCTTGATCGGGGGAAAGCAGAGCATTGCAATTACAATTACTTACAATTTTCCAAGTGTTTAAATTAATGTTAAGTAATTTTCTAAAGAAATTGTTAAAATACTCTCGTTAAGAGTCATCTCACCCTGTAAATCTTTAGTTTTTCTTTTTAGCTGATATTAATTTGCCTCCCCAACTAACGATCTGCACATTTGTAAGTTCTGAACTCCTGGCTCGGTCATTGAGTCAGGTTCTGAGTGGTGATCGCTATATTGTACACGTTGCTAACTCAGAATCTGGTTTTTTCGCAGTCATTGAGCAACACAAGCATCAAATCGATTGTTTGGTTTTGCAGGATGACGCTTCTACTCAGAACTCCATCCATCGCTTGTCTGAACAAGGAATGCTGCTTCCTATTGTAATTTTGGCACAGGAATCAGAACCAGTACCTGGTTACACTCTCACCAATAACCAGCCTACTCCTGCCCAGATGACTGAGCCGACCCATCTTCTGTTTCACGCTGCTGAAGTCCGACTCGCTCTCAGTCAACTGCCTGAGATAGCTAGCTTTATCGATAAAGCGATCGCACAATTTGTCACCCTGTCTCCTCCCGCTAGTTCGCCCAATTTATCTAGCGCTACTGAGATCGCCATTGAGCTAAACCATCAGAGCTTCCTACTCCAGCAGCAACGCCGATTATCTGAAAAACTCAAGGAGCGACTCGGGTACCTAGGAGTGTACTACAAAAGAAATCCCCAACTTTTTTTACGCCACCTATCTCCTAGTGAGAGGCAAAAGCTCTTAGAAAATCTAAAATCAGAGTATCGTCTGATTGTCCTGAAGTACTTCTCCCAGGAGAACACCCTTAATCAGAGAATTGATAATTTCGTGGACAAGGCATTTTTTGCCGATATTTCAGTGTCTAGGATTGTCGAAATCCATATGGAGTTGATGGAGGAATTTTCCAAACAGTTGAAGCTAGAAGGGAGAAGTGAGGAGATTTTGCTCGATTATCGACTGACTCTAATTGATGTTATTGCACATTTAGGCGAAATGTATCGTCGTTCTATTCCGAGAGAATCTTGATTTAGCATATTTTAGCATATTAACGATAAGCTTGAGAGAGGGTTTCAAGTAAACCTTTTTTTAGCTGATTTCGGGTTGCTATTGTATTGTTATTTATCTCCTTATTGATTGCGACGCGTTTTCCTTATGAGTCCACTCAAAAAAACCTATGTTCTTAAGCTCTACGTGGCTGGGAACACGCCTAACTCAGTTAGAGCTTTGAAAACTCTTAAGACTATTCTGGAACAAGAATTTCAAGGAGTCTATGCGCTCAAGGTGATTGATGTTCTAAAAAGCCCTCAGTTAGCTGAGGAAGATAAAATTTTAGCGACTCCAACCCTATCGAAAGTTCTGCCCCCTCCTGTTCGTAAAATTATTGGTGACCTTTCGGATCGAGAAAAAGTCTTAATCGGATTGGATCTTCTTTATGAAGAACTACGGGAAGGAGAAGCAGAGTTTTAGGGAGATTTTGCACTACGTAGCATCCTTTACACCATATAGGATAAAATAATAGGCTCCTTTTATTTTAGAAATATCCTTAATTTTACAATCGAAAACAAACGAAAACATGAGTCAGCTAAATCCCACTGAGTCCCGGCAGGATGAATCAGTATTGATGGGAGTTCACAAAATCCGAACGATGATCGAAGGCTTCGATGACATAAGTCATGGAGGCTTACCCGTTGGTCGTACCACACTGGTCAGTGGAACATCGGGCACGGGAAAGACGTTGTTAGCCGTTCAATTTCTCTACAACGGTATTAGTTATTTTGATGACCCTGGGGTATTTGTTACGTTTGAAGAATCTCCCACAGATATTATTAAAAATGCTTATAGCTTTGGGTGGGATTTACAAAAACTAATAAATGAGGGCAAGCTATTTATTTTAGATGCTTCACCTGACCCAGAGGGACAGGAGGTAGTGGGTAACTTTGACCTTTCTGCCTTAATTGAACGGATACAGTATGCCATTCGTAAATATAAAGCCAAGCGCGTTTCAATTGATTCAATCACCGCTATATTTCAGCAATATGATGCTGCTTCGGTAGTACGGCGAGAGATTTTTCGTTTAGTGGCACGCCTTAAACAAATTGGTGTGACAACAGTAATGACTACCGAACGAGTTGAAGAATACGGGCCAGTAGCGCGGTTTGGGGTGGAGGAGTTTGTATCCGATAATGTGGCCATCGTCCGGAACGTGTTGGAAGGGGAGCGCCGCCGTCGCACGATTGAAATTCTCAAGCTGCGCGGCACAACTCACATGAAAGGAGAATACCCCTTTACGATGACAAATCAGGGAATCAACATCTTCCCGTTAGGAGCGATGCGTTTAACCCAGCGATCTTCTAATATTCGGGTATCCTCCGGTGTGAAAACTCTTGATGAGATGTGTGGTGGAGGTTTTTTCAAAGACTCGATTATTTTGGCAACAGGTGCTACCGGTACGGGTA
>JBFLZA010000814.1:0-3621 GCA_040756535.1 Cyanobacteriota bacterium | reverse complement strand
TCTGTTGCAGGTTGTACATATGGTTGAACAACTTCCAGCAATATTCCTCTGGAAGACCTGAGGTTACGGCACCCCGTAGGACAACATTGAAGTACCAGTCATTGGGGGCATATTCTTCTGTGGTTTTATTAATAACTGCGTAGGTGCGAACATTTTTGTAACTTTGGCCTTGGCTTTCGATATCCACCAGTTCGTGGCAATATCGACCTTCGTGGACGCATTCTCGCTGATCTAAACTAACGCTCAGTCGCCAAGGCAGTTGATAAAGTACTCCTTCTACAGTGCCGTTGGGGTCTTTGACAACATCCAGCACTCCACAATCGCGCTTTTCACAATAGCAGTAAAAGCCTAGTCGATAGCCTTTGAGTGTTGCAGGACCAATAACATAACTGTGAGTATTTTCGCCGAGCGATCGCTTCAGATCAACTGGGCACATACATGAACCATAAGCGAAGTAGTAAAACATTGCCATATTTTTTCTATTTAACATAGTTACTCTTGGTGTTAGGAAAAACAACAAATATGTCCTATGGCAAAGGCTATCTTTGTACTTAGGATTTCGTTCTGATTGATTTCATTTCCTAAGTTGTTGGATAGATATTGGCATATTTAATCCGGACTTTTCTAGCTAAACCCGATAGATTTACCGAAGTTTTATATAGGGCTATCGCTTTATAAAGTTTTTATGGCGCTGGAGGGTTGACTCTGCCTCGGTTTTGTCTCTTGACCCATCCACACTTTTGTTAAGCCTGTATGAAGTTGTTGAGAGAGTTAGCTTTCAGCTCTAAAGATGAGAGTTATGTCCCCCTATTTTTTTTTAGACAAAACTTATTTGAACTTAGTGTTGAATTAATTTTGAACACAAAAAAATGGCACGGTTGGAGCGAAGCTTAAACACACCGCAATCCTTGTACCCGTGCCATCTCTGGAGTTATGGAGTTTTAGATCGGCGAATTGCCCCTCGTTGAGGCCATCTATATAAAAGGATACAAATCTCTTGTGAGAGAATGCTTCCGAGAAATGGCGTATAAGTTTAGGTAAAATGGCTGAACAACTGAAGCAGCACCCTAGTCGTTGCGTTTAGGTGCAAAGTCACAATAGCTCTGTTTTATTACTCTGCTCAGAGAATAATCGTGCAGGCTTTATATCGTTAATGTTTGACTTCTTACTCCCAATTGTTGAAAGCTTTGTCTTGACTCAATCAACTCTTTCAAACGAGTTTTTCGTGAGATTAAGTTCATCCCCCGTCGTCGATGTCGGGGGATGCCAATTAGACGGACATGAGCTTAGAACGAACTTCCCCTTTGTAAAAGCCAGAAAATTCAGAATTGAGAGTCAATCGGTTCACAAAACTGGTTCACGCCTTGACTCAGGACATAAATCAGTACAGGCATGGCGAGGATTCCTGGTAGCAGAGGTGTCTCCGCTAAATATCTCACCATCCCTGCGTAAGAACCATTAAGCAAGTCTTCCCGAAATTCCTTTTGACAAATGACAGCACGGCATTTGCGGGCTAAAGCGTCTAACCACTCGGCATTGTCTCTCTGGGGTTGCTGTCCGGCGCGGATGGCTAATGCGATCGCCGCATCTTCCAAATTCCCCTCGCAATCTTCGATCGCATCGAGCGCTTGCATGGCTTCGAGATTATTGCCTAACTGAGAGCGAAACCGAGCAATTTCCTGATCACTAACTGTTGTCATAGAATATTTGTGACAATTGACTAAGGATTGGGGATTGGGAATTGGGGATTGGGAATTGGGGGCAAAGGGTAAGGAAAATTCTCCCTTTCACCTTTAACCATTTCCCTTTCGCCTTGTAAATCCCCTCCTTCCCAGTCCTTTCAACCACCTATCCTTATTGTGCCAGTATTGTGCCAGACGGCTACGTGAGCATTTTTACTGACTGTTTGAGAAACTGCGAGTAAATTAGAAAGGGTACAACGCTACAAAAAGCAATTGTCCGTCACCACAAGTATGAAGTCTGTTAGCTAAGTGGGGCGTAGCACAGGATGAAGGATGAAAAAACGAACACTTTGTTTGATATCCCTTCCAACTCATGAAATATGAAGCTTTCCGACCACTGACTTCATCTTTGAGCCTTTTGCTGGGCAGGTACACCATACACCCCTACCCGCTGACCGAAAAGCAAGTTCAGGTGTGAACCATGTCAAAAACCTTAATGCAAACTACCGATCCTGCTCATGACGTTCTACGCTACGAGCGGCAACCCCTTGATGCCATTTTTGCGCCCAAGAATGTTGCTGTGATTGGTGCGACTGAAAAAGCTGGCAGTGTTGGGCGTACTCTTTTATGGAATTTAATTAGTAATCCGTTTGGAGGAACTGTTTTCCCCGTTAATCCCAAGCGCCCCAGTGTTTTGGGAATCAAAGCATATCCTACCATCGCAGCTGTACCCGAACTCGTTGATCTGGCGGTCATCGTGACACCTGCTCAAACCGTACCAGGTGTGATTGAGGAATGCGTAGACGCAGGGGTGAAGGGAGCCATCATTATCTCTGCGGGGTTTAAGGAAGTTGGGGAGAAAGGAATTCAATTAGAGCAGCAAATTTTGGAAAAAGCCCGTCAGGGCAATATGCGAATTATCGGACCCAATTGTTTGGGCGTCATGAGCCCGATTAGTGGTCTTAATGCCACCTTCGGCAGCGCTATGGCGCGGCCTGGAAGCGTGGGATTCGTCAGCCAAAGTGGTGCTTTATGTACCTCGATTTTAGATTGGAGCTTCCGGGAGAATGTCGGCTTTAGCGCCTTTATTTCCATCGGCTCTATGCTCGATGTGAACTGGGGTGACTTAATTCACTATCTCGGTGACGATCCCGCAACCCGCAGTATTGTGATTTATATGGAATCGATCGGAGATGCGCGATCGTTTCTGTCAGCCGCACGGGAAGTTGCCCTCACCAAACCGATTATTGTCATTAAGGCAGGACGCACAGAGGCAGCCGCAGCCGCAGCCGCATCTCACACGGGAGCCTTAACTGGCAGTGATGAGGTATTAGAGGCGGCATTCAGGCGTTGTGGTGTGTTGCGAGTCAAGACGATTGACGATTTATTTAATATGGCGGAGGTGTTGGAAAAGCAACCCCGTCCTAAAGGCAAACGTCTGACGATTCTCACCAATGCCGGTGGCCCTGGAGTGTTGGCAACGGATGCATTGATTTCCCAGGGGGGTGAACTAGCCATTTTGTCTCCAGAAACCATTGAGGAACTCAATCAAATCTTGCCACCTCATTGGAGTCACGGTAACCCCATTGATATTTTGGGGGATGCCGATCCAGAGCGCTATGCTCAAGCGATCGCCACTGCTCTCAAAGACGCCAACAGTGATGGGTTGCTCGTCATTCTCACCCCTCAATCCATGACCGATCCCAATCAGACGGCCAAGCGATTTGTCGAAACCTTGCAGGAAAGTTCTCTACCCACCAAGCCCATTCTGGCAAGCTGGATGGGGGGCGCTGAGGTGACGGGGGCAGAGATGATGCTCAACAATGCCAAGATTTTCACCCTCCCCTTCCCAGATATTGCTGCCCAAGTCTTCAATTATATGTGGCGGTATTCCTATAACCTGCGCGGTCTTTATGAAACGCCAATCCTGCCAGGGGAA
>JBFLZA010000813.1:0-3629 GCA_040756535.1 Cyanobacteriota bacterium | reverse complement strand
CAGCTTCAGTTTGTGGCAGGTTATTGGCTTTGCGTTGTGCTTGTAGTAGAAGGACTTGAGATACAAATTGATCTAAATCGGTTAGGCTTAACTGCTCAACAGCTTTGAGCAACTCTTGTGATGACAGTTGTATCTCAACTTTTACTGTTGACATTTTCCGCTTTGTGCCTGCTGATGTATCAATATTGTATCCAGCAACCCGAAACTGCGTTAGCGAAGCTTTCCGCAGGAATCGCTTTTCTTCATCAGAGCGTTAGACAAAACGCGTGAAGCGTTAGCTATCCCGCAGGGAATCGCTCTTTTCGTTACTGAAGAAGGAAGCTGCGTGAAGCGTTAGCTGTCCCGCACCCGAATCGCTCAAAACCTTTACAGGCTGGCAACGTTAGTATTGCAGATACTGCCTGATTGTGAAAAAGCGTGATGGAAGTCACTAAGCGAGAATTTTACGTCATTATTGAACGCGATGAACATGGCTATTATGTTGGGGAAGTTCCTCAGCTCAAAGCCTGTTATAGCCAAGGAGAAACTATTGATGAGTTGCTCTCCAATATTAAGGAAGTTATTGAACTCTGTCTAGACGAAGAATAAGCATAATTTTACTAGAAGAAGAGAGGCGACCAAGGAAAATGATTGAGTTCAAGCAAGGCAACCTGCTAGAGGAAAATGCCGAAGCCTTAGTTAACACTGTCAACTGCGTCGGTGTTATGGGTAAGGGTATTGCCTTGCAATTCAAGCAAGCTTTTCCCGAAAACTTTCGTCAATATGAAAAAGCCTGTCGCGCTGGGGAAGTGCAACCAGGGCGTATGTTTATAGTCCCTACAGGTACTCTTTTTAACCCCAGGTACATTATTAATTTCCCCACCAAGCGCCATTGGAGAGGCAAGTCAAAAATCGAAGATGTTAAAAGCGGACTCAAAGCTCTAATGCTCCAAGTGCAGCAGTTAGGTATTAGTTCGATTGCAATCCCAGCGTTAGGATGCGGGAACGGCGGCTTAGATTGGGTTAAGGTAAAATCCCTTATTGAATCAGCTTTTGCTGAACTACCAGAAGTCAAGGTAATCGTATTCGAGCCAACAGGCTGACTCAATGATTGCTGCCATTTCCTTACAACGCGATCTAACTTTGGTAACTGGCAACTGGTCTCACTATCAGCGGATTCAAACATTAGGTTATCCTCTGAGGTTGGATAACTGGCGAACATAATTGAGAGAGCGATCGCTCTTTTCGTTGCTGATGAGGGGAAGGTGTATGAAGCGTTAGCTATCCCGCACCCGAATCGCCGACACTATAATTACTGGCATCTGTGGAAAGATGGAATCGTTCCCATGTCGTTACAAGAACTCAAAGAACAAGCTTTCAAGTTATCTGTGAGCGATCGCCTTGCACTTGTCAATGCTATTATTCAATCTCTGCAAGACACTCTCAACCCACAACCCAACCCAAAAACTCTGATTAACCAGATGCGAGGATTGCTGAAGGCTGATCAGCCACCACCGACTGATGCTCAAATTCAGGCAATCTTGGAAGAACGCCGGGTGGAGAAGTATCTCCAGTGAGAGTCCTGATCGATACTAATGTTCTCCAGCTAACCGTAAAATTTCTGCATACAAAGCGTCACGAATCCAGAAACTATTGGCTCTTAAACCATCTAAAATAGGCTGTACTAACGGAATTAATTCTTGTTGTTTAGCGGCTAACACTATTCCTAAAAGTCCAGTCACTTGCAAGCCTAATTGAATGGCTTCATTTCTACCTCTTCGTTCGTCAATAATCAAGCGCTCTGCATTAATCTCTACTGCTAAAGTAATTGCTTCTGCTTCACCTGGATCCAAATTGGTTTGTAAGCTTGCTAGCAGAACTTGATTTGAAACAGGTTGAGTTTGAATCCAGTCTAAGGTTTGAACAGCGAGTGTTGCTGGTTCTGTGTCACCGGAGTTAATGAGTTCTTGATAGACAGCTTGTGGGATAATGATAGTGCCATAAAGTTGCTGCAATAAATCTAACTGTCCGATAGCAGCAAGGTTACTGATGGGGGATGTATTGCTAACAACAATCATCGCCAACCGTTCGCTTCTAAACTTTTGACATCCTCTGTTAGTTCAGCAATATCGTAGTGTAGCGGAATTTGGCGACTGGCAAGTAATCGTTGAAACTGAAGTTGGCTCATCTTGGCAAAACGACTGGCTTGTCCAAGGGTAAATCGTTCTTGCTCAAAGAGTAGGATAGCGATTTCGGTTAGTAATTCGTTCTCGGACATTTGGATGGTTTGGAGAACTTCATCTGAAATTACAAGGCTCATTGTTGTCTTGGCTAATCTATGCTTCTAGATTTAGGATAAGCGATCGCTCTTTTCGTTGCCCAAGAGGCGAGGTGCGATCGCCTTCAGGCAAATCACTCTGTTGAGATTCCAGGCAAAGTTTGGAAAACGCCTCACCAAGCAATTGTTGTAGTTATAAGCGGATGGTAAGGATGTGCGATCGCCTATCCTGCTAATCTTCTCAATCCTCTTCATTTAGGCGCTTATCCTCAGCCAAAACCTTTGGGCTTCTTCTTAGAACTGCCTTTCTTGGCTTTCTGATTCAAATTGGGCAAGTCTCTTGCTGGGGAGTTGAGATAATTGCGGAGCATTGCAAGGTTTTCCTTACAGTTAATAGTTTGAGGATGATCTGACCCTAACCGTTGCTGATAAATTTCTAAGGTTTGCGTCAACATAGATTCAGCTTCTCTGTATCGCCCTTGAAGATAGCAAATATTAGCAAGACTGTTCATATTGTCTGCAAAATCAGGATGATCTTCTCCCAGGATGCATTTTGTGAGTTCCAAAGCTTGCAAAAATAGAGGTTCAGCTTCACTGTAGCGTTCTTGAGAAAAATACAGTTTTGCCAGATTGCTTTGGCTGGCTGCTACCTGGGGATGATCTTCTCCTAGTACACGCTCAGAGAGTTTCAATGCTTGCAAAAACAGTGGTTCGGCTTCACTATAGCGCCCCTGAAAATTGTAGATACCTGCCAGATTGTTCAAGCTAGCTGCCACATGGGGATGCTCTTCTCCCAGCGAGCGTTGGGTCAGTTCTAAGGCTTGCAGATACAGAGGCTCGGCTTTAATGTAGTGCCCTTGATAGGAGTACAATTGTGCCAGATTGTTCAGGTTGATGGCTACATAAGGATGGTCTTCACCTAGGAATCGTTTGGCGATTTGTAGGGCTTGTAGCAATAGGGGTTCGGCTTCACTGTAGCGACTCTGACAATTGTAGAGATTTGCCAGATTGTTTAGGTGAGTTGCTACATCAGGATGGTCTTCTCCTACTACATGTACAGAAAGTTCCAAGGCTTGCAAAAATAGGGGTTCGGCTTCACTGTAGTAACCTTGAGCATGATACAGTTTTGCGAGATTGCTTAGGTTGACTACCACCAAAGGATGAGCCTCTCCGAGTACATGTTTAGAGAGTTTTAAGGCTTCCATCAATAGGGATTCGGCTTCACTGTAACGTCCTAGAGAATTGTAGAGATTTGCTAGATTGTTCAGGCTAGCTACTACTAAGGGATGGGCTTCTCCCAGCAAGCGTTTGCAAAGTTCCCAGGCTTGCAAAAACAAAGGTTCAGCTTCACGATAACGACCCTGACAATCAT
>JBFLZA010000812.1:0-3630 GCA_040756535.1 Cyanobacteriota bacterium | reverse complement strand
CCCTTGGATAAGGGGACACAACCCGTGAACTTGGCAGCCTTAAGTAACGAGCAAAGGCGGCTGTACCGGGGAGGGAAAATTTCCATGATTTTCCAGGAACCGATGAGTTCCCTCAACCCAGTTTATACCTGCGGATTTCAGTTAGTAGAAGCCATTCGGCAGCATCAGGATGTCTCCCAATCTGACGCACGGCGTCAGGCAATTGCTCGTCTTCAGGAAGTGAAACTCATCCCCAGCGATGAAGACTTAAGGCAGCAATATCTAGAAGAATTCGGCCAGCAAAACCCCGGTCAACCTTTACCGGGGGAAAAAGAAATCAACCAGCAGATCAATCAACGAAAACAGGCATTTCTGGAGCGCTATCCCCACGAGCTTTCGGGGGGTCAGTTACAACGGGTGATGATTGCGATGGCAATCTCCTGTAACCCGGATGTGTTAATTGCTGACGAACCTACCACAGCCCTCGATGTCACCGTGCAGGCAACCATTCTCGACTTGCTCAGAGAGTTGCGGGACAACCGAGGCATGTCGATGATTTTCATTACCCACGACTTGGGAGTTATTGCAGAGATTGCCGACTCTGTGGCAGTGATGTATCAGGGAAAAATTGTGGAAAGCGGCAATGTCTGGGAAATTTTCTCTGACCCAAAGCATCCTTATACTAGAGGTCTTTTAGCTTGTCGCCCTCGCCTTGAGCGACGATTGCAATACTTGCCGACGGTTTCTGATTTCATGGAGGTCGTGACGGATAAAGACGGCACAGTATTGGAGATTAAAGAAAAGCCCATTGATGCGAGGCTGTTGACTGGGGAAGAGCCTTCCCCAACCCCCCATTCCGAATCTCCAAGTCCCCATTCCCAATCTCCCCTTGTCGCTGTTCGTGACCTTAAGGTTGGTTTTCCAGAGCGAGGGATGTTTGGTCGAACCAAACGCTATTTTATGGCAGTGAATGGCATTTCCTTTGAGGTTTACCCAGGGGAAACGTTGGGGTTAGTGGGAGAATCCGGGTGCGGCAAATCGACGTTGGCCCGGACGTTGCTACGTTTAATTCAACCGATCAGCGGTGAGATTGAATTTGAAGGTCAAGATGTTACTTATGTCAAGGGCACTCGCTTGCAACACTTGCGGCGAGAGATGCAAATTGTGTTCCAAAACCCGTTTAGTTCTCTTAATCCGCGTTTGAAGATTGGGGAAGCGGTGATGGAACCCTTGGTGATTCATGGTAATGGGGGTAATAGTAAAACACGGCGCGATCGCGCGGCGTATCTTTTGGAGCGTGTGGGTTTAAACCCCAACTTGATGAATCGCTATCCTCATGAGTTTTCTGGCGGTCAGCGTCAACGGGTTTGTATTGCTAGGTCACTGGCACTCAATCCCAAGTTTATTATCTGCGATGAGTCTGTTTCTGCTTTGGATGTTTCGGTACAAGCACAGGTACTCAACCTCCTGAAAGAATTACAGGGTGAGTTTGGTCTAACCTACATCTTCATTTCCCATGACTTGAGCGTGGTGAAATTTATGAGCGATCGCATTATGGTGATGAACCGGGGCAAAATCGAAGAGATGGGCCCTGCCGAGAAGATCTACCGCGAACCGACCAAGGATTACACCCGTCAGTTGATTGCTTCGATTCCCACAGGCACCCTAGAACGGATTCAAAAGCAGCAAGAAAAGCGGCGTACTTCGGAGGTGTCAGTAATCAGCGACCCTTGGTCTGTGAACTAGTGCAAGAAGGCAGAAGGCAGGAGGCAGGAGGCTCCAAGGGAAGAAAGCTCGTGCTGTAAGCTTTTCAACCTTTTTGGACGGGTGGTTATTTTCGCCGCGCTGCACTAGTTAGGCACCATGAGCGGAAGCTGAGAACGAAAAAATGAAAATTTCCAATCTTCAACCTTCAACTTTCAACCTTCTAACCTTCAACCTATTTTCAAGACGCTAAAAGGATGTGAGTTGATCTCGACGTTGTGCCCACAGTCGTCGCAAGTAATCCAGTTCCTTGGGAGAATATCTGTCTTCAAACTTGATAGATTCCTGTTGAATCCACAGTCCTAATTGCTTTAAGTCTTCTAGGGTAGGACTGGTTTGAATCATGTGGGTAATGGTTCTAATCCATCGGTTTAGTGTACGGTAACTTATGAATTGACCTCCTTTATCGCGGCGATGGACAAATAGAACATAAGCCCAGCGTTCAATCCGAACAATTGCAGAGACGGGAATTTTCAGCAAACAAGCGATGTAGCGGAGGCTGAGGTTAAATCGCTGAGCAGGCTGAATGCGGCGAAATAAGATGGTCGTCATTTGGTTCCCTCACTGTCTTTGTCTGGAGTTTCGGGTGTGAGGTCAAAGATGATGGTGTGAGGGGCGGTGGGGAGTAGCTGGCGGAGAATTCTTAAATGAGCCTCTGCATCGCAGCGACGGCGAAAACGGGCAACGATAGTCTGTCGCATGTTGGGATGGGGGCGAATGATGCACCAAGGAAATAGTTGAGTTTGGTAGGTCATGAGGCACTCCCGGAAAGAGCAATGCTTGCCGATTGGGTAAATAGGCACAGGGAATTTGCGACAACT
Source organism: Cyanobacteriota bacterium (assembly GCA_040756535.1). Lineage (GTDB taxonomy): Bacteria > Cyanobacteriota > Cyanobacteriia > Cyanobacteriales > Coleofasciculaceae > JBFLZA01. Next base: position 1,066 of record JBFLZA010000812.1, on the reverse strand, counting down.
CTGACGATGTATGCAGGTTCCGCAATAAACAAATATGGCAACCTCACAGGCGATCGCAATGAGCGCTCCAATCAAAATCGCCTACAAGATTGTGGTGAGATGACAGTTTTTGTAAGACACTGAGATAGCAGCAGGCATCCAAAAGGATATCCAAGGCAGCACCTAACTAGCCTTGAGGTGGCTTTCCGGATCTCCTGTCTGTTTTTGTGTCCATCTTTATTATACATCGACTAGTCAAAGTCGCAAGTCAAAATATTTAGTTGGCTAATTGTGGTAAAAAAAAACAAATCTGGCTCAGAGGAGAATGAGTCCCCATTAAAGAGACTTCGAGAAGAGGCTGGTCTTTCTCAGCAAGAGCTAGCGACTAGGATTGGTGTAGCTGTAGCAACAATTAGTCGCTGGGAGAGAGGCGCTCCAGCAATGTTAACTGTGCCTCAAATGAAGGCACTATGTAAGATATTGGGCAAAAGTATTGAGGAGTTGCCTGACGAGTTCGGGCCACAGAAGCGATCGCCTGAGGGGGAGGGGTGAGTGGGTTATTATCTCTTATTCCTACCCCGTCAAGGATTCAGGATGGGGATTAGATCGAGAACAAATTCAGGCAACACGTCTTCACCAGAAAGTGTCGGTGGTGCATCAAAGGAGAAGTTAATCGTTTCTACATCTGTTGAAGGTCGATAAATTTCAATGAGGGGCGTTTGGGGGTCAATCAACCAACCCAAGCGAGCACCGTTAGCTTGGTACTCTTGCATTTTTGCTCGTAAATCTTTCAAGGAATCCGTTTCAGAACGGAGTTCGATCACAAAATCTGGACACAAAGGAGGAAAGCGCTTTCTGTCTTCAGGGGATAAGGCATTCCATCTTTCGAGTTTCACCCAGGAAACATCAGGGGAACGCTTGGCACCATTGGGTAATCGAAACTCAGTGGAGGAGTCAAATACTTTTCCCAACCTAGTTTGGCGATTCCACAAGCTTAAATCTGTCGTCAAGTCAGCATTTCTAATCCCGCTTTCGCCGCCAGTTGGGGGCATGATGATCAGTTCTCCTTGGGCTGTTAGCTCCAACC
>JBFLZA010000811.1:0-3650 GCA_040756535.1 Cyanobacteriota bacterium | reverse complement strand
ATACGGACATTGTTGTCATGAGTTGAGGCGACAATTAGTTTGCCATCAGGGCTAAAACTAACACTGGTGATACCGATACTATGCCCTTTGAGTTCTGCTAGCAGCTTACCAGAGGTGTCCCACACACTGACGAGACCACTCATAGAGGATGTTATGGCAATGCGCTTTCCATCTGGGCTAAAAATAGCGTAGAAGGTACCGCCCTTATCACCTTGGATTGTTGCTAGCAGGTTGCCAGAGGAGTCCCACACGCGAACTTGGTCGTCATTAGATGTAACTATACGTAACCCATCTGGGGTAAAACTGGCACTTCTGACGTTGATTAGCTCGCTTTGGAGATTGGAATATCGTGTTAGTAGCTTCCCAGAGGAGTTCCACAGACGAACAGCAACGCCGTCAAACGTGACAATCTGCTGTCCATCCAGACTAAAACTGGCACTTATAGTTGCGAGGCTACGGTCGTGCCCTTGAAGTACTGCTAGCAGTTTGCCATTTGTACTCCACACACGGGCAGTACTGTCATAAGCTATGGTGACAATCCGTTGCCCATCCGGACTAAAACTAGCATTCTTGATACTGGCCTCATGTCCTTGAAGTACTGCTAGCAGTTTGCCGGAAGTGTCCCACACACGAGCAGTTTTGTCCCAAGATGTAGTGACAATCAACTTTCCATCCGAACTAAAACTGGCACTGTTGACAGCGTCCTGATGTCCTTGAAGTACCGCTAGCAGTTTGCCAGAAGTGTCCCACACATGGGCAGTGCCATCGCCAGATGTAGTGACAATCAACTTTCCATCCGGACTAAAACTGGCACTGTTGACATAGCCCTGATACCATTGGAGTCTTGCTAACAGTTTGCTGGAAGTGTCCCACACACGGGCGCTACCGTCAGTGGATACGGTAACTATACGCTGTCCATCCGGGCTAAAACTAGCGCTACTGGAAGGGCGTTGTTGGGATTTCGGTTGATAAGCAGAAAGACTATCAGGTACCCTCAGTTTGGCTAGCAGCTTGTCAGACAGATACCACACACGGGCAATGCCGTCCTCAGATGCAGTGACAATCTGCTGTCCATCTGGACTAAAATTTGCACTGGTAACTTTTTCCTGATGCCATTGAAAGAGAGCTAGCGGCTTGCCAGATATATCCCACACACGGGCAATGCCGTCCTCAGATGCTGTGAGAATCAGTTGTCCATCTGGACTAAATTTTGCACTTTTAAGGCGTCCTTGATGTCCTTTTAATTCGGCTATCAGTTTGCCAGAGGTTTCCCACAGACGAGCAGTGTTAGTGTTGTCTTGAGATACGGTGAGAATTCGTTGTCCATCTGGGCTAAAACTAGCACTTGATACTTTATACTCATGCCTTTGCAGTTCTGCTAATAGCTTGCCAGACAAATTCCACACAAGGACAGTGTTGTCATTTCTTACAGTGATAATTCGCTGTCCATCTGGACTAAAACTAGGTTGATATCCTTGTCCATCTGGGCTAAAACTAGGCTGATATCCTTGGAGTTCAGCGACCAGCTTGCCTGTAGTATCCCACACGCGAGTAGCATCACTACTAGTGACTATCCGCTTGCCATCCGGGCTAAAATTGGCGCTGAAGACATACCCTTGATGCCCTTTAAATTCATCCAATAGCTTACCGGAGATGTCCCACAGACGGACAGTGCCATTATTATAGGCAGTGACAATTAGTTTTCCATCGGGACTAAAATTGGCACTTGTAACATAGCCTTTGAATTCTGCCGAACCTTTAAATTCTGCCAGCAGATTACCAGACAAATCCCACAAACGAGAAGTTCCAACAATTCTCGTGATTAAATGCTGCCCATCCGGACTAAAACTTACTGGTTTTAAATACGGAGTTGGCAACATACCACCCCCTGGGTGTGCTTTGATTTCAGCAAGCAGCCTGCGTGACAAGTTCCACACACGGACAGTGCCATCGGTAGATGCGGTAGCAATCAGGTTGCCATCAGGGCTAAAACTGGCACTCCAAACCCCACCCTTGAACCCTTGGAGTTGAGTTATCAGCTTGCTTTGAGCATCCCACACACGGGTTGTACTGTCATTAGATGCAGTAACAATCCGCTTTCCATCTAGGCTAAACCCGGCACTATTGACACCCTCTTCATGCCCTTGAAGTTTACCCACCAATTTGCCCGAAGATTCCCATATTAGGGCAGTTCTATCAATAGATGCAGTGACAATTTGCGATCCATTAGCGCTAAAACTAGCACTCAACACGCTATTCTGATGCCCCTTGAGTTCTGCCAACAACTTCCCTGATAAATCCCAAACACGGGCAGTTTTGTCATCCGATGCTGTAACAATCTGTTGCCCATCCGGACTAAAGCTGGCACTCCAGACAGTGTCAGTATGCCCAGTAAGTTCTGCTAACTGCTTGCCTGATAAATCCCACACACGGGCAGTTTTATCACCCGATGCCGTCACTATCCGCTTGCCATCGGGGCTAAAACTCGCACTGTAGACGCTGCCTGTATGTCCTTGGATTTCCACCACATGCTTGCCCGAAGCGTCCCACACGCGAACCGTTTTGTCAGCAGATGCCGTGACTATCCGCTTACCATCCTGACTAAAACCGGCACTGTAAACATTCCCTTGATGCCCGCTTAGTTCCACAAGCTGTTTGCCTAAAATATCCCACACACGAGCAGTACCATCAAACGATGCGGTGACAATGCGCTTACCATCTGGACTAAAATCGGCACTCCTGACACTCGCTGAATGCCCTCGTAATTCGGCTATTGGCTTGCCTGAGATATCCCACACACGGGCTGTACCATCCGTGCCGGCGGTGACAATTAGCTTGCCATCGGGACTAAAACTGGCGCTGTTGACACTCCCTTCATGCCCAGTAAGTTGAGCTTCTTGTGCGAAGTAATCAACAAAGCTACCTGACACAGCAGAATTGGTGGCAGGATTTTGGTCTGAATTTTGGTCATTGGGAGTTTGCGCTAGAGCCTGTGGTGTAGTCAATAGTGTTGGCAAATTGACAGGCACAGGGATTGAGACACCTAAGGCGAACAAGGGGAGAAACAATAGACTAATTTTCTGTAGACGCATGAATCTCAATTTGGGAGTGTGTGGGCGGGATTATCTTCTGGAAACCTATATCTTCACAGCCTTGAACTTATGCACTCTTCAAGCCTACAGTTAGCACTCTGCTAGCTCAGCTCACCTCAAAAGTAATTGACAAAGTAGCCATATCAGAAGCACTCACGGGTTTTGCTGCTACTGCACCGAGGCCGCGATCGCGACTCAAATCATCAAGCAAATCGCCAATTACATCAACTGGCTCTCTCAGTTCCATCGGTCCCTCACTTCGTTTCAGTTCAGCCGCTAGAGATGCTAATGTTTTGGCAGCATTTTTTAGCGGCGAACGGCTGGCAATGACCAGTGCTTCCCCAGTTCCTTTTTGTATCGCTTTCAACTGAAGTTGTTCTGGGTCACCAATCAGCAGGGTTTGATTTGGCTCCAATCGCATCGACTCTTCTGAAGCCGGCCACTGATAGGGAAATACCACCACTAACCCTCCAGTCGAGTCAATCAGTAGCGTGGTGAAGTAGAGAGCGCTATTCTCGCGGTTGGTAACCCGAAATTGAAATAGTTGGTTGAGTGGTA
>JBFLZA010000810.1:0-3655 GCA_040756535.1 Cyanobacteriota bacterium | reverse complement strand
CGAAAGTAAGCTCTGCTCTGCAAAGTTGCGCTAGTAGGGTTCTAGGAGTAGAGGCTCTATAAATGTTTATTTTTGTAAATTCTCTCAGTTTAGGGGTTAGGAGTGGCGCAGGAAAAAGTAATATTTTTCTTGACGCATCCCCCGAAAGGATTATAATTGAGAAAGCGTATACAGAATTTATTATGATAAGCCCCCGCAAGCCGAGCGCGAGCGGGGATTATTATTGCCAAGTTTCACGCCTAAGTTATCTGGTGTACCCAATGATTAAGCACTTTGGGGAATGTCCCAACCCACAATAGGTTGCAAACCAAGAATTTTGATGTCTTTGGTGGGGCGCAAGATGCCCTGATTTACGTTAATCCCGACAGATTTGAGTTGCTCAAACCCGTTTTTCTGGAATGGGTGACAAGGACTGGTGGTGTTGTTGAGCATCCACAGACGAGGATTGTGTATTTGGTATCCTTCCCAGTTTCTAGGATACTCAGGGCAATCGAGAGGATTTTTCCATCTTTTATATTTCAGCGCTTCCAAGCACCAGGCACGGCATCCCCATTCATCGGGAGTTGGATCTTTGGGTTTAATCAGTCCATCACCACTGAGCCATTCTAGGTTAGGGATTTCTCCTGGGGAGCCGTTTTCACGCCACAAATTAAGGTAACTGGGGGGTTTAGTGGCATAGTGACTGCCTTCATGGAGGATATTCCACCACTGATCGAAGGGAGGCCTGATGGAAATTTGACTAATATCCAGTTTGCATTCATCTTGAAGAAACTGCCAAACTTCTGTTTCTGTGGGAATGATCAGGTTTTGAGTGTTGGTTTTTGTTTTGCGATCGCATTCTGGATTGTTGGACGGTGCGGTTGCTGAGAAGTCGTGGAAGTTGCAGTCGTTGTAGTTGATGGTTGAGTGGTTGTTGTTCATTGCAGTTACTTTTTCAGAGTCTAGACATCGATCCCCCCCAACCCCCCTTAAAAAGGGGGGAGAAGAAAAGGATTTGTAGCAAGTATTTAAAGAATTGGTATAAATCAGTTGTTTGGTTTGGCTGGGTTTGGGGTGTATGAGACTGTCCAAGCGTTTTTGGCAGCGATCGCTTGGGCAATCCAGGCATTATGTTGATAGGATTTGCCTTCTTTTCGGGCGCGATAGAGAGTGGTAGTGGATACGCCGATAAGATCTGCTGCCCTCTTGGTGGTGCAAGATGGTTCAATTACGATGGGGCGTGAGCGGTGCTGGGAATTTTTGGGTTGGTTGCGATCGTCTAGGCAAACGGGTTCACAGCCTGGAATAGGCAGGCTAAGTTGAAAGGCTTTCATTGGCTGAATCTCTGAACGTCATGCTTTATCAAAACAGGGTAGATAGATAAGTCTCCAGAGCAGTTCGGTGAAGATAAAAAGTTCCCCGAACTTTCCCGATAAAACCTTCCCCATTACTTTGAATCGAGCTAAGTTATTGACAACTGCAATTGAAATGCTCAGATACAAATGAAGCCAACGCGCAAATCTCGCAGTGTTCGAGCTGACAAAGACGGACAACAAAGGCTCAAAGAAGCAAAGGCTTCACTCCGCAATGATCAGGGTAAACCTTTGACTTTCCCGAATATTGCAACAGAAGCGGGATTGGATGAAAAGACTGTTAAAAATTTTTTCTATGGAAATCCCGTAGATATCAACTCAGCTATTTCCATTACTAAAGCCTTAAGGCTAGCTCTGAAACATGTTATTGCTCCTAACGAGGATGAGCCGCCAGATGTAACTCAAGAAACAGGATTAATAACAACTGAGAAGTCTGCACTGCCAGAACTTGAGGTTAGCCCAACTTGCTACACAAATTCTCCCCAGAATATTCCTCATAGTGGCGTTGTTGAGTTTGTGGGGCGATTGCATGAACTTGAAAAGCTACACCAGTTATTACAGGAAGGAAATCGGGTAGAGATCGCGGCTATTGCTGGCATGGGTGGAGTCGGCAAAACAGAACTTGCCATTCAATACGCGCTAAAACATTTAAACAATTACCCAGGTGGGGTTTGCTGGTTGCCTGCTAAAAACCCAGATATGGGGATTGAAATAGTGAGGTTTGCGCGATCGCAGTTTGATAATCTGAATCCCCCAGAGGATTGGGACTTAAAGACTCAGGTCGATTTCTGCTGGCGACGCTGGCAATCTGGCGAAGTGCTGGTGGTATTGGATGATGTTACTAATTATGAGGAAATAAAGCCATATCTACCGCCAGTCGAAAGACGCTTTAAAGTGTTGATGACGACACGTATTAAGCGGTCGGGTAAGTCGATTGAGTCTCTACTGCTAGATGTTCTCGATGAAGTAGATGCTCTGGAGTTGCTAATTTCCCATATTGGTGAAGAACGTATCCAACAGGAACTAGACGAGGCAAAAAAACTCTGTGCATGGCTAGAGTTTTTGCCCTTGGGTTTGGAGTTGGTGGGGCGATATTTGGATCGGAAACCAGATTTATCGCTGGCGGAAATGCTGCAACGGTTGGAGGAAAAGCGGCTGAGTCAGCGCTCTATACAGGGAGTGAAAGCAGCCTTTGAGTTGAGTTGGGAGACATTGAATGATGAGTCAAAACAACTGGGATGTCTGCTGAGTTTATTTGCCCCCGCTCCCATTCCCTGGCACTTAGTAGAACAAGCTGCACTTGCTCAAGACTCCGAAGATTTAGAAGACATTCGAGACGAGAGTCTTGTCAATCTCCATTTGCTTATGCACACTGGCAAGGGAACTTACCGTCTGCATCTGCTAATTCGAGAGTTTTTCCAAACAAAACTCAAAGAAGTTGCCCACGCCGATAAACTGAAGCAAGCTTTTGCATCTGCAATGGCAGCAATAGCAAATCAAATTTCCCAGTCATCTACCCGTGAGGAAATTAAATCACTTACTCCCGGTATACCCCATATAGCAGAAGCCGCTACAACCTTGAAGAATTTTCTAAGTGATGAAGATCTATTCTGTCCCTTCGTTAGCTTAGGCAGATTCTATATGAGTCAAGGGCTTTATGACCAAGCAGAATCTTGGTTTCAGCAGTGCCGAGACGTTACTCAAGAACGTTTTGGATCAGAGCATTCCTATGTGGCAGACAGCCTGAGTAATTTAGCATTGCTATACAAACATCAGGGTCGCTATGGTGAGGCAGAATCTCTCTCCCAGCAGGCACTCGCATTGCAGCAACACCTATTGAGTGATAACCATCCTTCTGTGGCAATGCTCCTGAACAATTCTGCGGAACTCTGCCGCGTTCAAGGTCGCTACAGTGAAGCAGAACGCTTTTGTCAGCAGGCTTTAGCGATTACTAAACATTTATCGTCTGTTGACCCACTCTTTATGATAGCTCTTCTGAATAATCTCGCATTGAGCTATCAAAATCAAAGTCAATATGGTAAGGCAAAATTTTACTATCACCAAGCTCTTTCACTCTGGCAACATTTACAGGGTGACGACCATCCACTTGTAGCAAAAACTATTGGCAATTTAGCAGGTATCTACCTACAACAAGGCGACTACCATAAAGCGGAACCTCTCTTAGTTCAGGCTCACGAACTTTTAGAACGCCTACTGGGCAACGACCATCCCAGTGTAGCAACAAGCCTTAATAATCTAGCAATGTTTTACTATAAGCAAGGTCACTACACGGAAGCGGAACC
>JBFLZA010000809.1:0-3680 GCA_040756535.1 Cyanobacteriota bacterium | reverse complement strand
GTACTTCAAATCTGATGATCGGGGGACTCTGGAGAGGGGGGGAAAGATGTGTAGCAAGAATTGATGAAGTTAGTATAACAGCTAATCTGGCTGACGCTGTGAAAGCACGAGCCAGTTGAACTTAGCAACCAAGAATCTCCTTGTATGCAAGACTAAAGTGTCAAGAGCGCATCGCTGATCGGCGTGGGAGGATGTTAGAAGGCTCTACCCGTGTCACGGCTTCTGCAAGGGGTAATTTACGAAGCCGACGACGAAAGACATTAGCTTGATAAACCAAGGAATGGGTGAGATCTAAGGCAGTCAGCCAACCACTTTTAGGGTGATAAGCACCCGTGTCGATATCTAACCAACCTCGGCCGTGGGCCAGTTTTCCAGGGAGAACTCCAGGTAGGGTAAATGTGATAGTGTGACCTGTGATAATTAGCTTATCGGGGAAGTATGGCTCTTTAGCGCTGTGAAATTCATCCCGAATCCAACAAAACTGCTCTGAGGTTTGCTTCTCAAGGGGTATTCGCGGATGAACACCTGCATGGACTAACCAGTAATCTCCCAAATCGATGTAAGTTGGGAGTGTTCGTATCCACTCAATGTGATCTTGGCGCACGCCATTATCACCGTAACTGTTCACGGTGCTGTGGCCTCCACTGTAAAGCCACGCTTGTAGCGCTGGGCCATAAATTTCTCCATCCCCCAAAATATCAAGTAACATTTGTTCATGGTTACCTAGCAAGCAGGGGTAAGAGTTTTGCTTAACAAACTCCACTACCTTAGCGCTTTGGGGGCCCCGGTCAATTAAGTCACCGAGAAAATAAACCACGTCGTCGCCACTAGGGGCGATCGCATCTAATAAGGTCATCAGGGTGTCATAGTGACCATGTACGTCACCAATAACAATACGACGATGGGTCATGTTTGCTTTTCCAAATCGATTGCACCAAATACCAGCTAGCACCCCTGACATTTTGCTTGCACCCCTGTAGTCAAGAATACTAGGCATACCTACTCTTTTCAGTATGCCCGGATTCCCCGGAATGTTTTTCCATCAAAGTAAAGATCTATGAGTTACAACAGGAGCCGAGCGCAGAATTTCTGATTTTTTCCGACATCGGTAGAGCTTTATCTCCGGCTCGGCATCCGGCAATATCTTCTGATAGAGGCGCTTTCTGTACTCCTCAAAGCCTTTCCTCAAAGGAAGGACTTTTAAGCAATGGAGATAGTTCCTCCCGTTCACTTGCCTTAAAGTAAGAGCATCCCTTACAATTACCAATTCTTTCCCTGTTTTCAGCCGAATTAATTTCCCGAACAACCGTGTCTTCTGCTACACAGCCAATTATTAACACCCTGAAACAACCTACTCGCTGGGAGTGGGTAGATCAAGCGATTACTAACCTTGATACAATTCTACTCGACCACTCTCATTGTGAGCGTAAGGCGGCGGGAGTAGCCTTAAACCTGATGTTCCGCTACCCGTCCTACACTAAACTAGTGCGTCAGCTAACTGCGATCGCTCGTGAGGAGTTAGAACACTTCGAGCAGGTGAATCAGTGGTTAGAACGGCGCAATATCCCTTTAGGCCCACTCTCATCACCTCCCTATGGAGCGGGTTTAAAGACTCAGATTCGCCCTCGTGAACCTGAGCGCTTGTTAGATTCTTTACTCGTGTCCGGTTTGATTGAGGCTCGTTCTCATGAACGGTTGGGACTACTAGCAACTCACTGCCCCGAACCGGAGTTAGCTGAGTTTTATCAGAGCTTGATGGTCTCTGAGGCGAGGCACTATGGCATTTACTGGCTCCTTGCCGATACCTACTGTGATCGAGATACCGTTAAACAGCGACTTGAAGAGTTAGCCATTGTGGAAAGTGAGCTACTGACAACTCTTTACCCAGAACCGAGAATTCACAGTTAGTCATTAGTCAATAGTCATTAGTCAATGACTTTTGATTTTTCTGAGGTGGAATGCTAAAAGAAACTTACTACAAAAACTTTCTCATTCGTCCCTGGACGCCCCGTGACCGGGAGAAAGCAGCAGCGATTATCAGGGATAGTCTCATGGAGTATGGCTTGCCCTGGGAGCCTTCTGGGGCAGATAGAGATGTTTTAGAGGTAGAAACTTTCTACACAGCCGTAGGGGGAGAGTTTTGGGTTATTGAACAGCAGGGGCAAGTGGTGGGGACAGGTGCCTACTACCCTGTAGAGCGTGGCGACAATGCTGTAGAGATTCGCAAAATGTATTTGTCTCCAACTGTGCGGGGAAAAGGACTGGGGAAATTTTTGTTACAGCAGTTGGAAGATGCGATCACAAATCGAGGCTTCCAGGAAATTTGGATTGAAACGGCTAGTGTACTCAAAGAAGCCGTCAAACTCTACGAAAACAAGGGTTACATCCCTGCAACAGGGGTGGAGACAAAACGCTGCGATCGCATTTATGTTAAGCATCTCAAAAGATAAAAGTTTCCTTTCCCCTTTCCCCCTTCCCCTTTTTTCTTTTCCCTTTTATCCAACCTTCCTCCCTACAAGCCAATAACTAATCATATTTCCTTTCCCCTTAACCGCGATCGCGCCCCGCTCTTCAAATAAATATTTATCCTGCAAACACTCTTTTGTGGCAGCCGTAACTTGAATTTTTCCTGGAATTCCCGATGATTCCATCCGGGAGGCCACATTGACGGCATCACCCCATAAATCATAACTAAACTTTTTGATGCCAATCACACCAGCTACCACTGGCCCTGTGTTAATGCCGATGCGAATTTGAAACGATTTACCTTGTTGGGTTTGAAATTGTTGAATGGCTTGTTGCATATCCAAAGCCATTTGAGCGATCGCTTCTGCATGATTATCCTTAGGTACAGGCAAACCACCAGCAACCATGTAAGCATCACCAATCGTTTTAATTTTTTCAACTCCGTGTTTTTCTGCTAATTGATCGAAAATCGAAAAAATTTGATTTAAGAGATTGAGCAGTTCTAAGGGAGACATTTGGGCCGACAGGGGGGTAAAGCCCACAATATCAGCAAACAAAATTGTGGCTTGGGCAAATTGCTGAGCTAAAGACCCCTCAAACTGTTTCAATTGATCAGCAATAGGCTTGGGCAAAATGTTGAGTAATAGCCGTTCTGACTTATGTTGTTCTAAACGTAAGGTTTGTTCGGCTCTGATGCGATCGCTAATATCAGATTGAATACCCACAAAATGAGTTAAGTTGTCGTCGTCGTCATAAATGGGTGAAATTGTTAATTCATTCCAGAAAGGAGTTCCATCTTTCCGGTAATTGAGTAAGGTAACAGTGCAGTGTTCTCCCGCTTTAATGGCAGCACGAAGTTGATCAACAGCAGGCTGACGGGTGTCTTTCCCCTGCAAAAAACGACAGTTATAACCGAGTACCTCAGCAGCAGAGTAACCTGTTATGCGCTCAAAAGCAGGATTGACATAGATGAGGGGCATATCGGGCAATCGAGCCTCGGCAATCACAATTCCTACACTACTCGCAGCGATCGCCTGATCCCTTAACTTTACCGAGTCCTGTAGCCCGGTGCGATACGCCTCACTACCTCGCCAATTACTTTCTGTGACATCTTGGGCAATGCCATAGCTTAAGCCGTTTTCATAGGCGGATAAACGCCAAGACAGCCAGCGATAACTGCCGTCTTGGCAACGGTAGCGATTTTTAAGTTGTAT
>JBFLZA010000808.1:0-3680 GCA_040756535.1 Cyanobacteriota bacterium | reverse complement strand
TTCATACTCGGTTTTGTCAAGGGAGTTACTAAGATGAGTAGGACTGGCAACCAAGGAAGCTCCCATGCCATTACCGAGCCATCCAATCAAACGGTAGTCAGGAGCTATATCTGATTTAGTACTAACCCGGAGACACCAAATCTTGCCATCATCAAAGATTTTACAACCGCTGTCGTGACCGCAATGAGGGCAGGTATTCCGTTTGCTTGCGTAGGTATAGCCTTTAGACATTCAGACTACCCCCAACTTTGGCTATTGCCGTTGTTCTGAAGCAGCCAATCGTTTGAAAAGCATCCAGTTCTGAGATATCTGCTGACACCGGATAGCGGTAAGTCAGGTAAAGTGATGCGCCTTGAGCGATAGCTTGCTTGGCGTTCAACGGATTTAGAATCTCTCAGTCGCGCTTTGGTTGGGGTGTGATGCTTGGATTGAATCACGGTTGCCCTGATAGGAGTAGAGTAGCGACCCTAATCCTCCCAGACTCCCGATACTGGGATTTGCCAAGCGATCTTTGATCTTTGATCGGAGCTGTTCTAAGAAGCTGAACGCTTTATGGAGTAAGGATTCTTAAAACGGTTTATCGGGGGATGTGGAAAGTTTTATCGGGGGATGTGGAAGGTTTTATCGGGGGATGTGGAGGGCTTTGTTCTAAAGCTGAAAGCTATATATGGCAAAGGTTTGATGCCAATTTTTAGGGGTAAAATTTTTTAGAACAAAATGCCTGTACTTAGAACAAAGAACAGGTGCGTCAGGCGATCGAGTCCACCCGATGTCGAGTAATGGGGTGTCGCGCCCTGTTGCCACCCTTCAGGTTGCATTAGTTCCTTTTCAAGAAGGGTTGAATACTAAGGTTTGTTGCAATTTCTTGGCAGAGTTACCTAGCCGAAGTCATTTTGACTACGATTCATTGATATCTAGAAGCCTTCGTATCTTGAGATCTAGCTCTTGGTTGACCGTGCGCTTGCCACACTCGATCAGGGATACGAGCTTTTGGGATACGCCGAGAAAACCTGCCAGTTTGGCTTGAGTCCAACCTTTAGCTTGACGAGCTTCTCTAACTTGGCTGCTGGTTAAACTGCTAGGAGGACTTGGCTTCAACTTGTTCTTGGGCTTTATGGATTTCGCCCTAGCTTTTACCTTACAGGCTAGAAGTTCTGGAATAGGGGGTATTGGCTTAATAGTCAGCTTGGCTTCTAGGAGCTTGTCTAGGTAACCTTTAGGCTTCTTCCCTTTTGTGTCTGGTCTTAGCCATGCGGGATAAGTTTCCGCGTCAAACGTAACCTGCCACTCCAGTTCGAGCAGTAACTTTATTGCGCTGTCCCAACGCTGTTTTAAGTCATAAGCTTTGCGGCAGTCTGACCGAGCTTTGTCTATAACTGATTGGGGTAGTGCAATTTCTAATAACTCCTGGACTTTGTAGTTTCCCGTAGGGCGAACTCGGCTATCCAAGGTTAAGTAAATAGCAAACCTTAGTGCGAGTTCATCATGGTAGGGATCGATTTTCAAAACTTGCTCAGCTAAGTAGCCAAACTGATATAAAGCTTCTCTTGATTTGGTTCCAGCTCGATTCAAAAAATCTTGAGTCCATAATCCTGGCTGTACTGTAATGTAAACTTCGTCAGGCTGGTCTATTTTTCCTTGAATGTCAACTTGACCGATAGGTTTGATATAGACATTCCACATTCTCCCTACAGGAGCACTAGCTATGATTTGTCCTTTCTTATTCTTTCCCTCAACCCAAAAAGCTTTGACTAGGAGGCAATCAAGAGCAAAGGCTGTGTTAGCAATTTCTAGCAGTTTTTCTGGTTTGCTTTTTTTATGATTTTTTTCCCAGCCAAATTCCCGAATAATCTCGCTAGCTTTCAAATGAAATTTGCTTTCCCAGGGGGTTTGCGATTTTATGGCATGAGCAGCAAAAACTAAGTGTAGTTTAGCTGTTGTAAAGCCAAACTTATCAATAATTTGCTGTGCCTCATCCCAAGGTAATAGGGTAATATCTCTAGGGTTGGTGATGTAATGCTCAATATAATTTTGGGGGTTGCCTTTAGCTCTGTGTTGTAAGCAGGCTATTCCTTGTTCGTTCTTTTGCCATCGGTCTTTCCTGGTATAAGCTTCAATGCTTGAAAACATTACAACTGATGAAGGAATAGGCGTTATGGGAGGAAGTCGTGGTTCTACGTGTAGTATTGCTTCGTCGAGCTGGTCTACAGTTTTGATATTCGTTTCATTGCGATTTTCTAAATAGACTTGAAATTTTTGAAATACTTTGCTGGTTACCTCTTCTAGCTCTTGTGCATCCGCTTGTCCTTTAGTTATACAAAGATGCTCTTTGAAAATATCTCTTATTATCCTTTTACCTAGCTCTTCTAGAGCATTTAACTCTTCGGTTTTATAATATTTTTTGATACTATTCTCTATTCCTTGAAAAAAAAAGGAATTTATTTCGGCAATCAAACTTTCGCCCTCAAGGTAGTTAAATTTATCTAAGTTAATACCTAAAATCGATTGGTTATAGGTGTTCGGTTCAGTGATGTCTACCATAGTTTGATTGGCTCTTTTGATATAACCTAAAATAGATCAAACCTTAGCTAATTAATAAAAGTCACGCTTTAAAAGTATATGAAAACTTCTTAATTATAGCTTAATCAAGCTACGACTATATTTTTAAACGAGGAGAGCAATTGACACTTTACTTTTAGAAATAGGCGGAATTTGTGTAATATTTAATTGGGGAAGGCGTGTACCAGATTATGGAGAGTCAGGAAATCGTCGAAACTAAAATGTGGCACGATTCTCCTAATTGGCTAAAGCTGCCATATTCATAGATAGGACTTCTGATTCAGTATGATGCTGAAGGTAAGCCTTGTGTATGGTTCCAAACTCGCAGTCGTGCGGGTGTTGAACAGGTTTTGGGAAATTTGGAGAAAATGCGATTGGCTTCGCCAGTGCCCAAAGGGCAATCGCACTCTCGACTTGTTCAGGCAGCCGAACTGGAAGATCCATCCACCGTTATCCATTTCCTCGAACCGAGCTGTCGCCACCTCACTCTCTCACAACTACGACAAGAACTAGGTCTAGAGCAAATGTTGGCAGGAAGTAAGGTAGAACGAGTGACTTATCGCGATCGCTATCTCAAGGGTAAGGAGGCCAAAATTCTGCTAGACCTCTTACGCGAGGAACTTGCTCCCAGCGCTGAAGTGAAAATCTGGGTGTTAGAAAATGCTAAGGAGCAGTCTGCCTCTGAACGAAAATCAGACCTAGAAGCTGCCTTTAGAGAATTTGAGGTGATGGGAGCCTCTTGTCAGGCGATCGTGCAGCCTCAACACCACTCTAAACACTTTCCCCATCCCCGTATCCTGGAAATTCACAGACAGGATGGACAGCACTATAAAGCCGTGTTTGATATGGGACTTGACTTTTTAGAGGCGAGAGCTGACGCAACGTATTCTGTGACTAAACCAACCTATGTGGTCGTTACCTCCCGTTAGATGGATGGGTATGCCAGTAGCCTGTAAATAAAAATTACTACTCAGTGACACCGCGATTGTACGGAGGCTAGATTGATGCAGGACTATCCAGTCCTTGACTAATGGCGATTTATACCTATATCAGAACACATTAAAACTGTGAAACCTGATAGGGTAGTCGATTGCTCATTATTTAATTGAATTTTTTCCGGA
>JBFLZA010000807.1:0-3684 GCA_040756535.1 Cyanobacteriota bacterium | reverse complement strand
TTATCAAACGCGCACAAAGCCTGGGGTTAAGTCTGTCAGAGATTAAAGAGTTTCTAGATGTGCATGACCAAGGAGACTTACCTTGTGACCATATTAAGCTAAAGCTAGAAGATAAGCTAACAGCGATCGAGCAGCAAATTCAACAATTGGAAATTCTTAAACAGGAGCTAAAGGGACTCCTGTCGGGTTGGTCAGCCCTTCCTGAACATCCTGAAGCAACAATTTGCCCGATTATTGAACGGGATTAAAGCAATATTTGTATCTCTGGTTGCTATTGAGTAACATCGACACTTTTTAAAAATGCATGAGATCAAAGTATTGTGCTTAGGCTTAAGCTTTAGGGTAATAGCCTATGTCTGCTGAGTACTTTCTACTTGTTTTTATTGGTTTGCAAGTGTAACTTATGTGGTTGCTTGCAAGCTATTTTTCAGTCTTTATTTAGATTTGACTATTCTTTGCTGTGTTTCCAATCGTAAAGCGCTAGGTAATTTTTGCTTTAAAAATAGGTCTAATCCATACTAAAAAAAAGTTTTCAATATCCTATTGACTCTCCAGCTAACTGGAGAATTTATCTTGTACAAGAATGCACTTAACTACAAACTCCAAACGAGAACAGCTATCATCTGAGCCCCTGAGAACATCGAGAACCTCAAGTTTACTAACTGGAGAAAACAATGAAGCTATTTCTAACTGCAATTGCTATTACTTCAACTCTCATCCTAGCTCAAGGTTGCTCCTCACCCTCAAGCACGAAATCTGGCGAAACATCAACTTCTTCTGCCTCACAAGTGGCAAATACAAGTTCTCACGAGGGTCATGTAAGGGATAATTTCCAGACATCAGAAGCTAATAAAAATCCTCATGAGGGTCATAATATGGAGGATTCCAAAACCGATGACGCTGGAGAACAACATCATCATGGTAGTCATTCGGGACATTCAGATGCCGAACCTGCGAATGCTATCGCTAAGCTGACAGTTCCCTCCAATATCGCGCCCAAAACTCCCGCTCCTTTGGTAATTGAAGTGCAAAACAAAAATGGAAAGTCTATTGCTGATTTTGATAAATTCCAAGAACAATTAATGCATCTGATTGTCGTTAGCGATGATCTCCAATATTTCAATCATATTCACCCCACTTATAAAGGAAATGGACGCTTTGAAGTTCAAACTAATTTTCCCGAATCAGGTGGTTACACGCTGTTTAGTGATTACAAACCAGCCTGCAAATCAGAACAAGTTTCTGTCTTAAAAATGCAAGTTCCGGGTCAAAGTCTAGCTCGGTCAAAAGTTGACATGGCTACCACCAAAACTTTAGGAAATACTAAGGCTAACCTCAAGTTCTCTCAACCTCAAATAAAAGCGGGACAAGAAGTTAAATTAATTTTCAACTTGCAAGATGCTAGTAGGAACCAACCGCTGAAGGATTTACAGCCCTATTTAGGCGAAAGAGGACACTTAGTTATCCTCAAGCAGTCATCACCGTTGACAAAAGCCGACTATATTCATGCTCATGCATTGAAAGATACTCCAACAGGAGAGGTTCACTTTATGACCAGTTTCCCCCAACAAGGAAAATATAAACTTTGGGGGCAGTTCAATCGTAATGGTCAAATTGTTACGGCTGATTTTTGGGTAAACGTGGAATAGTTATACTCGCATTTTTCGTTTCTGAAGCAGAGAGACAGCTTTTTTTATCGAATGCTTGATTTTTAAACATTTTGCTATCAGCCACCCGTAGTTAGCTGATAGCAAAACTCCTTGGCAATAAATCATGAGTAAACTATGGAATCATCTGAATTACAACCTTCTTCAAATACCAATCTTCAAATCCATTCAGAGTCCGCTTCTCCACGGCGATCGTCCCCTTGGTTATTGCTCGTGTTACTCCTTGTGGGCGGCGGAGGGATTGGACTGTGGCGCGTTTTTGCTCCGAGTAATCAATCACCTCCAGCAACAGCTCAGCAACCGCCGCCAACGCCTGTAAAAACATTGTCGGTGCAAACCAGCCCATTTGCAGAAAGCTCGGAGTTCATAGCTAGCCTGCAATCGCGTCGCTCTGTTACCCTGCGACCGAGAATTCAGGGTCAGGTTTCTGAAATATTTGTCCGAGCCGGAGATCGAGTTGAAACAGGTACGCCTGTGTTGAAGGTTGATGCAAACCAGCAGCAAGCTTCGGTTGAAAGTCGAATTGCAGGGGTTGAATCGTCTCAAGCCGATTTGGAAACTGCTCGAGCAGAAGCAGCAAGCGCCCAAGCTGACGCCAAAAATGCCAAAGCGGTACTCACAGCGTTACAGGCTCGTCGAGTTTCTGAACTGTCTGACCTAAAACTCAATCAACGAGAGTACGAACGGTTCAGCTACCTATATCGCGAAGGAGCTACCAGTCTGCAAATTCTAGATCAACGGCAAAACGGTCTAGAAGCAGCTAAAGCCAAGATTGCTCAGACAGACGCTGACATTGCCGCCCAAGAAGCCGCGATCATTAGAGCAGAAGCGGCAATTGCCAAAGCACAGGCAACGATCGTCAAGAACCAGTGGTTAGTCAAACAGGCTCAGGCAAATGTAAAAGAGCAAGCCGTGCAACTTCAGTTTTATACAATTGAGGCTCCCTTTGCTGGTACGGTGGGTGACCTTCCCGTAAAAGTGGGAGATTTTGTGGATACCTCCACTCCACTAACGACCATTACAGAGAATCGTTTGTTAGAGGTGACTTTTTCAGTTCCCAACGAACAGGCACTTCAGTTACGTCCAGGAATGCCCGTGGAGTTAACCGATGGTCAAGGTCGAACAGTGGGTACGAGTCGCGTATTCTTCATTTCGCCCAAAGCAACCAATGATACGCAATCTGTCCTAGTCAAGTCGCTGTTTGACAATTCTCAGGGACAACTGCGAACCGATCAGTTTGTCCGGGTGAAGGTGATTTGGGATAAGCGACCGGGTGTATTAGTTCCAACCCCAGCAGTCACTCGTCTAGGTGGAGAAGCATTTGTTTTTGTCGCCGAATCATCCCAGCCGCAATTATCAACGCCATCTCAAATGGTGGCTCGGCAAAGACTGGTTAAGTTGGGCAGCATTAAGGGAAATAATTACCAAGTTCTCTCTGGATTAAAGCCAGGAGAAAAAATTGTCGTCTCCGGTCTACTCAACCTAAGAGACGGCGCACCAATTATTCCTGAGTCATAAAAAAGCTGCGATCGCTACCTGCCCTCACGTTTATTCCAGGTATAGCCTATGTTTGCCGATTTCTTCATTAAGCGACCTGTCTTCGCGATCGTCTGTGCTCTCATTATTCTGGTAGTCGGCTTTATTAGTATTCCGACCTTACCCGTAGAGCAATATCCCGATATCAGCCCAGCGCAAATCACGGTGACAGCTAACTACGTGGGTGCTAGTGCTCAGGTCGTGGAAGATACTGTTACGACGGTGTTAGAGCGACAGATCAATGGGGTTGAAGGCATGAGATACATGAATTCAACCAGCAGCAATGATGGCACCAGCATGATTGTCATCACGTTTGAACAGGGCTACGACCTTAATGTAGCAGCATCGGATGTGCAAAATCGGGTGCTGCAAGCAGAACCCAAACTTCCAGAAGTTGTCCGGCAAACGGGCGTTATGGTGTCTAAACAATCGAGTGCAATTGTGTTGGCGATGGCACTCTACAGTGAAGATGATCGCTACG
>JBFLZA010000806.1:0-3685 GCA_040756535.1 Cyanobacteriota bacterium | reverse complement strand
AGGTTGCCGTTTATCGTGAGCAAACGGGTACCCTCCATACTCTATCCCCCGTTTGTACCCATGCGGGATGCATCGTTAACTGGAATAGCGCCGAGAAAAGCTGGGATTGTCCCTGCCACGGTGGGCGTTTTAGCTGTACGGGAGAAGTCCTCAACGGCCCCCCTCTGAAAAATCTAGAATCGAAAGCATTATAAACTGAGCTACTGCATACCATTAAAGTCTTGGGTTAGAGTTAATCCAAGATCTTTTTTTGTCCAGAATTGAATAGGAATCCTGAAACCCATAAAAATAGTTAAATTTTGAAGAACATTTCTTGAATTCGGAAATGATGGCGAAACTTGCTGTATCTAATTTTAAAAATATCTTATCCAGCAATGTAAATTCAGCAGCAACAAACAATGACTGAAAACTTTACAGGAAAAGTGCTTTTTGCCAATGGGTTTCCGGCTCAAAACGTTCTCGTCCGCGTGTTCGATAAGGATGAACCAGGGAAGGGGGATGATGACTTAACCCTTACGCCCGGTCGTTCTGATCGCGAAGGTAAATTTACTGTTGGCTTTGAACCCTCTCGCTACCTCGACTACAATACGATTAATATACAACTTCCCAGCAATCTCCCTTGGGACTGGACTTGGACGACTCGCACACGACACCTCCCCGACCTCACAGATATCTACCTACCTTATTTGGAATTCCGCTACACCTTTAATGGTCGGCGCTGTGTTCATACTGCCTTTATGATGCCGTTTCAAACTGAGTTCCGATTACCAGAAATTCCTCCTTTCCAGTTCAAACCCTCTGTACATGGGCTGAAGTTCGTCAACCGCTTTCCTGGCTATCCCCTCCCCTTTTCCGTTCCCAATTTGCCTAGTCTTTCAGAAGTTGGAAACAGTTACGGTCTTTGCGGAGGAATGTCATCTGCTGTATATGACTTTCTCTTAGCAGGCAGAGCGATTCCTTCTACTCCTACTGTCCCCCAACAAGGCTCATCCCTACAGCAATATCTCTACCGACGGCAAATTGATACGTTTGGGGCATTGGGAGAGTATATTGCTAAATTTGCTCAATGGATGGTGTTACCTGACGATACCATCCTTGGTACTCAAAAACGAACCTATGATGAATTTGAGGAAATTCGTGCTCAGTTGGATGATGGGAATGCAGTAGTGTTGGGTCTTGTTTTTGTGAGGGGTCACGACAGCGTAGAAATTTGGAAAAATCATCAGGTTTTAGCCTATGACTACTCAGAAATTTCAGCAACGACCCTAGATATTAATATCTACGATCCGAACTATCCCCAGAGAGATGATGTGATTATTCGGGTTGAACGAGTCCCCGTCGGCACTACATTAATTCCTGGTGTTCCTCCCCGCAAGAGGACTGTTTTAGGGTTCAATTGTACTCAAAAGATAGCTGACCGTGACAAGAATGTACGCGGTTTCTTTGCCATGCCTTATGTCTTTGTGGTTCCTCCTGCTGGAATTTGACGCCAAACTCTTGTCGCTTAAAGATGTCCTGTGAAATGTAAAACCCAGGAAAGAAATATCATCCTCTCCTAGCCGCTAATCACTAAATTTTTTTGAAAACTTCCAGAAGTTCTAACTGTTGAGATGTTTCTTCCAGTTTCACAGCGAGTTGTTCACACACTACTTGACACAGCTCAAAGATAGTCGAGTCAGCAATTTCATAAAAAACGCTAACTCCTTGAGGTTGACGTGTTACAATTCCCGCCTGAGTCAAGATTTTCAGGTGTTTGGAGACGTTTGCCTGTCCTAATCCAGTGGCTTCGATAATATCTGTAACACTTTTGGGCCCTGACTTCAGGCAGCACAAAATCTGAAGTCGGCTGACTTCGGACAATACTTTAAAGTAGTCTGCAATGTGGGAAAGAGCAGTAGGAGAAATCTGTGGCATTAGCTTTGTATCTTAATTGAATTGACTGGCTCCTATTTACAATATTACTATATAGTATTAAAGTTAAAACAAGTGGAAAGGTTCTCAATGGTTTTGGGGCAGGCACAAGGCACTGCCCCTGGGAAAAATCAATGTTTCTGGGAGTACTGGACTGACGCTCTAGTTTGACGCCAAGGAAGTGCCTAGAAATTTACTTACCATTGCAGGCTGGCAATATCATCTTCACTTCCCCAGACGGCATCTTGAGGATCGGGTAGATTCTCAAGGTAGGAAATCGCTAACTTCAGTTGCTCTTGTAGCTGTTCGATCGCACTTTCTAACCCAATAGCAGCTTCTGTACTCTGTTGAGAATTAGCCGCTTGGTTGGCGGTGTCTAACTTATCCTTGTTCTGGGACGTTTCATCCTGCCAAGGGTCAACGCTTGGGGAAGCTGATACTGTCTTGGCAGAACCTTGTAAGAGATCTAGATGACTATCGACCTCTGTGAGCGCTTGCTCTACCCAAGTGAGGTCAAACTCTAGAGGAGGCGGTAGACTTTCAAGACACAAGGCCATAGCATCTAGCTGAAACTTGAAGTCTGCCAGTGCTTTCTCATCGTCACCACAATCAACTTCTGCAAACTGTGCGATCGCTTCTTTGATTTGCTCAATTGATTGGGTCTCAGGTCGAGCATAGAACAGTTGGCTGAGGGTGTCCAACTGACCCAGGCTATCTGCGATCGCTTGCTTGGCACCGTTGAGATCAACTTCTGCTGAAGCCTTGAATCGACCCAGACGCAAAGCCATCAAACCAAGGCGATCGATTAGCTGTGTCAGCGCTTCGTCGATTTGCTTAATGGCTTGTGTCTCAGGTCGAGCCTGAAACTGTTGGTTTAGCTCGTCTAGCGGACTCTCAATGCCTGTAGGTACAGCCTCTTTATCACTGAGTTTAACGTCCTCTTGAGTAGGTAGAGGTAGGTGATCAACAAGTGAAGCCATAATGTCCTGTTGACCCTGGATATCTCCAGTAGCGGCTTCGTGATCACTTGGTTTCACTTCTGAGAGAGTCGGCAAATTATCAACTCGCAGTCTCAGAGTCTCCAACTGAGTGCTGATTTCTACAATCGCCTGTTCAATGCCACTAAGATCAATGGCTGGTGACATTGGAGCTTGTTCCAGACGCTGTGTGACAACATCAAGTTGTTCTGCCAGCAGTGTGATCACACCTTGGGATTGCTCAATATTACTATCTAGCTGACCCCGGAGTTCTGCGATCGCTTGTTCCACACCCGTTAAGTTAGCTGCCTGAGGTGTTGGTTCATGCTCCAGACGCTGTGTGACAACATCGAGTTGTTCTGCCAGTAGTGTAATTACACCTTGGGATTGCTCAATATTGCTATTTAGCTGATCTCGGAGTTCTGCGATCGCTTGTTCCACACCCGTCAAGTCAACCGCTTGAGGTGTTGGTTCATGCTCCAAACGCTGTGTGACAACATCGAGTTGTTCTGCTAGTAGTGCGATCGCACCTTGGGATTGCTCAATATTGCTATTTAGCTGATCCCGGAGTTCTGCAATTGCCTGTTCCACACCCGTTAGGTCAACTGATTGAGGTGTTGCAGCCTGTTCTAAACGCTGAGTCACCGCATCGAGTTGCTCTGCCAACAAGGCGATCGCGCCTTGGGATTGCTCCAAGGTTTGGAGTTCGGGTCGCTCAGTAAACTGTTGGTTCAGGGCCTCCAACTGACCTTGGATATCAGCAATTGCCTGTTCCACACCCGTTAGGTCAACTGCCT
>JBFLZA010000805.1:0-3694 GCA_040756535.1 Cyanobacteriota bacterium | reverse complement strand
TCCAGGTTAACGGACTGGGGCTAGCGGGGAAGGAACGTTCGGCTTTGTGCGATCGCAGGATTGAAGCTCTCCGGGGCCAGTTTAGGGAATGGATACCTGACATCGTTATTGAAGATTGGAAAGATAAGCTCCCAGAAGATGAACCCCTGCACGATCGAGGCAAAGCTCGCTACCTGGCAAAATTCCGAGACACGCGAGGTGCTAACTACGCGACTGATGCTCCGGCACTCGCTAGCTTTGGTATTCCCTACCCCAATATCGGCTCTCTTGAATTACTCTACACGGTACTGACGGGTAAATCTGCGGGTAAAGATGAGCCGGAATTTCAGGAGTTTGTCGATTGGTCTGTACAAAGTGAGATTATTCAGACTGTGGGTAGGCTGCGATCGCACCTGCGACCCAACAAACAGCTCAAATATTACTTCTGCGCCGATTATGACTTGAGTTTCCTATTGGAACACTCAATTAAAGTAACAACCCTAGATGCTTTTGAAATCACTCCACTAGCAGGTACGCCTACTCAGATTGGTAGATGGGAAGTCCTCAAGCTGCTATCCAAAGCTCTTGAAACTGGGCAAGACATCCAGAAAATATCCCAAGCCGAAATTGCACAAGCCCTCGGTATTACTCAAGGGCGAGTTAGCCAACTGTTCAGTTCAATCGGCGGGTGGAAACCCTTCAAAAAATTATTAGCACCTCTATTAGAGAACTTAAAAGGGAGGCTAATAAATTGCAATTGGGAAGATATGAACTTCCTGAGAGCTACTTTGGAACTTCCACTTAAGGAAAGCCTTCCCCAAGTGGTAAACCAAGTTGGGATTTGTGAATGGAAGGATTTCGCTGAAATTATCGCCATAGCCTCAAGCGATATCCAGATGGGGCTTATCGGACTGCTGTTAGACTTGCCCAACTTGTTGCTCCTCAATGAACTGGCAGCGATGTTCTTGCCACCCGACACAAGAGCGTTTTCAACGACTTTAAAAGAGTAATAGCACTGATTTCCGGTAAGGGACGACAGAGAAAAAGCTCCCCTGCCAATACACCCCTTCTCACTCACGTATCGTCTCACAACCCATGAGAGAACTGTGCATCGATCCCGAATTTTTAGTCTTAATTCCTCCATTAAGCGCCACAGAGCGTCAGGGTTTAGAAGCGAGTATCTTGGCTGAAGGCTGTCGCGACCCGCTTATCGTGTGGGAGGAAAAGAATATTCTGGTTGATGGACACAACCGATATGAGATTTGTACGGCTCACGGCATTGGGTTCCAGGTGGTTACCCGTTCGTTCCCAGATCGGGCTTCGGTCATGGACTGGATGATTGATAACCAACTCTCCCGGCGAAATCTACCACCCATGTTGTTGAGATACCTGCGCGGTAAACGGTATCTTCTGGAAAAGCAGCAGGGCAAAAGGCACGATTTAACTTCTGCTCAAATTGAGCAGAAGTTGACAACCGATCGAAAGCTAGCCAAGCAGTACCGAGTTAGTGCTTCAACCATTCGGCGGGATGCTTCTTTTGCTCGTGATGTGGATACCTTGAGTGCAGTGTTATCTCCACCGAGTAGGCAGGCTATCTTGAGTCGTGACTCCAAGCTGACACAACAGGATACCCAACAGCTAGCTAAACTGGCTCGTCATTCACCGGAGAAAGTACCAGAATTAGTCGCCCAGCTACTCGCTACTGAATCTCAGTCAAACAGAAAACCGCGCTCAAAACCGACACAAGGGATTAGTTATACTCCTGGGGTTGGCTGTGATTATCAAATCACCGTAACAGCCCAAGTTTGGGAGCAACTCAACAACTACAAAGAAGAAATCGGTGCGGCAACGCTCTCAGGTGCGATCGCTCGGTTGCTAGATGAGGTTAAACAAAATCAACTTCCTCAAACTGATGCCTTCACAAGTGTTGAAGTTGATGTTGATACAAAAACTGGCTCCAAAGCCGTGCAAAGTAATGAATCTTCCAGTATCCAAGCAACAACATCTTGGGAATTAAACCCTGAACGGCTGCAAGACTACGAAAAAGAACAAATATACAACCTGATTGTAGGAGCCGAAAATATCGCTGCCATTATGGATGGCTGGTTATCGGCTTCCCGACAAACTCGTAGTCAAGTGAGGCAGCTCTGTCCGGGAATTGAGTTGATAATAGCGGGAAAATTTGCCGAAGTCTATGCTGGGAAGGTACCCCGCGCTTTTGCTGATTTAGCAGAAAATGACCGAGCGGCTGAGATAGATGCTCTGAAAAAGGAGAAAGAGCAATTGGCACAAGCTGTTCTTGAGGTCACTCAAGAAGCGCGAAATCTCGAACAGCAACTTCTTCAAGCTAAACAGAAAATCTTGGCGCATGGAAACTGAATTTAAAAGACCATCGCACTCACCAAATAGAGGATGCGATCGCTCCCGTGCTCCCTAGTTATTAGACCTCTTGCAAAAGTCGTCGATGGGGTACTATGGGGTCTGAACAAAAGCGATCGCTAGCCATTAATCATTAATTTTGCTTATTTTTTGGCTGACCAAGCCGAAGTTCGTAATTATACAGCCCAGCTATCAGATTAAACCTTAAACCAAATCTTCTTCGGCGATTTCGATAACGGTCAGCTAGAATCTTAAATATTTTCAGTCTTCGGTTAATATGTTCGCCAATTACTCGGTTTCTAGCTAACTCCTTGTTTCTCTTTTTATCTGAGGAACTTAACTCTCCTTTCCTGGGCTTCTTTTTTGGGACTTGACTGTTGGCATGAATTTTTTGAATCCCCTGATATCCTTTGTCTGCTAAGCATTCAATAGTTTTGCTTAAGGGGATTTGGCTCTGCTTAAATAAGCAGAAGTCATGCATTTTTCCTTTGCCATGAGCTGTACAGATAATTTCTCCCGTTTCTTGATTGACTACCACTTGAGACTTCAGGGTATGCCTTTTCTTCTTGCCACTATAGAATTGCTTTTGTTTTTTTTGGGTCGTTCGATAGGGCTTTCTGTCACATCAATGACAACCGCATTGATTAAAGCATCTGATTGATAAAGATGCTTCTTTCCTGGCAAAGTGAAAACTCTTGCCTCACTTAAAACTTTCTCAATTTTCCGGATAATTCGACAAGCTGTAGATTCTGTCACCCCCCAAGATTTAGCTATATGAAAGTACGTCCGATATTCTCGCCAATACTCTAATGTCATCAAGACTTGGTCTTCCCGCCTGATTTTTCCGGGTCGTCCAGCTTTCTTCTTTTGGCTCTCCTGTTGCTGAACTATTTCCACCATGTGTTGAAAAGTTTCTACTTTGACACCCCACAAGCGTTTGAATTCTCCTGGCTTGAGATGTTGAGCTTGTTCGTAATTCATCAGCTTTTGTTATGACATCAGACCCAGCGTTCGCAAAAAACGGGTAAGCGCTCGCCTTATCGAGACCTAGGGGCTAATTATCTGGAGAAACGTCAACAAGACCGTTTACTCCAACGTCTTTGTCATCGTGCTACACAGCTCGGCTATCATCTTGCACTCACGCCTATCCCTCAATCTATTAGTTAAGCTTATCTCCTTGTGAGACTTTCAAAACAGGTCTATTCTTCTTCAATGGCTGTT
Organism: Cyanobacteriota bacterium; assembly: GCA_040756535.1. GTDB lineage: Bacteria > Cyanobacteriota > Cyanobacteriia > Cyanobacteriales > Coleofasciculaceae > JBFLZA01. The sequence continues at coordinate 115 of JBFLZA010000805.1, read as the reverse complement.
GGGATAATCTTCCACAGTTCTGTCACAACACGAAGACCTAAATGTTCTTGAAAGGAGGCAACTAAAGGTAAGGAAAGCAACTCCCTAAGAGACTGTTTATAAACAATTGTAAAGG
>JBFLZA010000804.1:0-3706 GCA_040756535.1 Cyanobacteriota bacterium | reverse complement strand
GTTGATTGTTAGTTTAATTGCGACACTCACTCCTCACCGCCAAGCTTGTACCGATTGGGTACGCTATCGGCGCAAAAAAGCTGCTGCTTTAATACAGGACTTATTTTGGGCTGAAAACAGTCCTGCACTAGTAGCGATCGCTATTAATCTTGCCATTATTTTTGTGCCGATGGCTGTGTGGATTCTATTTTGGCCTGTGTTTTCTGACGGGGACAACAGAATGCTAGTCCTCTCTGGATTGATTCTGTTCTTGAATTTAATCACAATCTATGCATTACTTGTACAATCGATGCTGTTAATGAAATCTCCATTTCGAGGAGTCTGGGCAGCGGGTACGGTAGTCGCGGCTACTCTCTTTCCACCGTTGATTTTAAGCTTGCTGTCAATTAATCCAGAAAACCGTTGGGGAGGACTGTGGCTGTTAACAACCTATCCCTGGGATGCCCTCAGATATACCTCAGTAGCGCCTGTTATTCAGACAATTCTCGCTCAGTGGGGCATCTTGAGCTTGTTCATTTGGCAACTGACGCGACAGTTGCACAAAATAGGAAATGGGGAAAGTTTGACTGAAAATTCGTCGCGCCTTCGGATTAATTAGCGTATTTAAAGCAATTTCTAGCTTAACGACTGTAGGATTTAAAATGATTTGTAAGTGCTTTTAATAGGACGGTTTAGGTTGGCAAGACGGTGTTTCACAAAAGCTCAAAAACTCCTTATCTTGCGGAGGGCTGGCTATAAGTGTCAGTTGTGTGGCACTCCTCTGACAGCGGAGAATTTTGAAGCTGACCACAAAATACCTTTCTCCAAAGGAGGAGCAACTGAAGTGTGGAATGCATTAGCTCTCTGTGAGAGTTGCAACAGAAACAAATCTGATAAATTTGAAGAAAGCTAAAAATTAAGCAATTATTTAATATGATTCGCAGTACTTAATTGATGCTCTATATAGAAAATAGGAGTCAGGAGTTAGGAGTCAGGAGTCAGGAGTCAGGAGAGAGCGGTTTTCATCTTTGTTATTGTGCGAGAAAAGCTCATGGTGTCTAGCTGGAAAATTGCATAAGTGCGAGATTGTGAGACATATATTGGCAGTGGATAATTTATAAACACTGACTCGGTTGATAGCCATGCGTCTCCCAATAATTAGCATTACTGCCCTACTTACTTTAATTAGCACCGTGACGATTAGCGATTTTCCCTTAATCCAAAATCCCAAATCTAAAATCCCAAATGATTCGGTGTTGGCGCAAACCCCAGATATCCAGCTAGAGGAATCACTTGGGATAGGTAATGGGAGTAATAATGCTAACAAAGTATCGATTTTTGAAACGCAGGCAAGCTCTTATACCGAGTTGCGTTCAAAGATAGTAGTCGAGACAGATACGGAGACACGGGGACGCAGGGACGCTCCAGAAATGAATGTGCTACGTATGAATGCAACTGGGTATTACACGCATCTGATACAAACCCTGATTGCTCAGAATAAAACAGATGCAGCTTTAGAAATTGCCGAACGGGATAGAGCCAGAGCGTTTTTGGAGTTATTGTCGAATGATTCATCTTCCAGCAGAATGGGGCAGAGTATTGCACTTAATCAGACTATTGCACCCCCTACCATTGAGGATATTAAACGCATTGCCAAAGAACATCAAGCAACACTAGTTTCCTATTCAATTATTAATGATGTAATTCCAGTTCAAGGTAAACATAAATCCCAAGAATCAGAGGTATTGATTTGGGTAATTTCGCCTAGAGGTGAAATTGCCTTTCGCCGTGTTGATCTCAAACCTTTGTTGCAGCAAAAATCATCACTGTCCGAAGTAATTATTAGTACCCGTGAATCAATAGGGTTGAGGAGTGGTGGAATAGTTCCTACAGCACAGAAAGAGCAAGCTAAAACGAATCAAGAAAAAGGATTACTGACGGCTCCCAAAGGTTTAGAAGTTAATACTCCTAGAGAAGATCATAAAACTGAAGGATTACAACAACTCTATCAATTGCTAATCCAACCTATTGCCGACCTTTTACCCTCTGATCCAAATGCTCGTGTTGTTTTTATCCCTCAAGGTGAACTATTCTTAGTTCCTTTTCCCACGCTTCAAGATACTTCTGGAAAGTATTTGATTGAGCAACACAGTATCCTAACAGCGCCTTCGATTCAAGTATTGGATTTAACCCGTAAACAACGGGAACGGATAGGGACTGGGGAATATTTAATAGTAGGTAATCCGAGTATGCCCAGTGTGGCACCGAGTTCGGGACAGCCGCCGCAACAGTTGCCTAACCTACCGGGTGCGGAACGGGAAGCAAAAGCGATCGCACAATTACTCAATACCACAGCCATTACTGGCGAGGACGCCACAGAGAGTGCCATCCTGGAAAAGATGCCTCAAGCGCGGATTATTCATCTAGCCACTAACACAATAGTGGATAGCGATCGCGGCATGGGAAGTGCGATCGCACTTGCTCCAGACTCCCCTACCTCCGGCACTCCTCAAGGGGAGGCAACCAGAGGTGATGGCTTACTCACGGCTGAAGAAATCATGAATTTGAAGCTAAATGCCGAATTAGTGGTGCTAAGTGGTTGTGATAGCGGGCTAGGAAGAATTACAGGAGATGGGGTAATTGGGTTATCGCGATCGTTTATTGCGGCTGGGGCTTCCAGTGTCATTGTTTCTCTGGGGTATGTTCCTGATGAATCGACTGCGTTCCTGATGACAGAGTTCTATCGCAACTTGCAGCAGAGCCCGGACAAAGCTCAAGCGTTACGAAATGCGATGCTGGCAACGAGGAAAAAATATCCCGATCCAGTAGACTGGGGAGCCTTTACCTTAATTGGCGAAGCAGAGTAATCAAAAACTTGACGTTTTCATCGGAACTTTTTGCATAAACGCTTGAGACAAGGGGTGAGAATTCTTTAAGAAAGTAGCCAAACTTAACTCTTACAAGAGCTTCAGGAAGAACATATGCTCTATACCCCGCGCCAAACAACGATTACTAATTTAAAACAATTTACAAGAAGTATTCGTTGGTTGGTCAGGTGGGTTTTGCCTGCAATTCCTATAGGGATAGCTGCGCTACACACGATTGGGTCAGGACAAGCACAAACGCAACCGATTACAGCCGAATCATCTCCTAACGGCACTGGCACTGTTGTTACTCCTAACGGCAACCAATTTGATATTACAGGCGGTACGCGATCGGGTGGGAATCTATTCCATAGCTTTCAGCAGTTTAATCTTGACCAAAACCAGATTGCTAACTTTCTGTCTGATCCAAGTATTCAAAATATTCTGGGTCGGGTTATGGGTGGGAATCCCTCCATCATTAATGGTCTGATTAAAGTGAGTGGCGGCAATTCCAACCTCTTCCTGATGAATCCGGCTGGGATAATTTTTGGTCCTAATGCAGCGCTGAATGTGCCTGCTTCCTTCACAGCTACCACGGCAACAGGGATTGGTTTTGGCTCTAATTGGTTTAATGCTATGGGTTCCAATGACTATAGCTTGCTAGTCGGGACACCCGATGGTTTTGCTTTCAGTGCACCTCAACCTGGGTCAATTGTCAATAGTGGCAATCTGAATGTGGGACAAGGACAAAACTTGATGTTGCTGGGTGGTACGGTTGTCAGTACGGGACAACTCTCGGCACCAGGAGGTCAGATTACAGTTGCAACGGTACCGAGTGAAAATTTAGTACGCATTAGCCAGAC
>JBFLZA010000803.1:0-3722 GCA_040756535.1 Cyanobacteriota bacterium | reverse complement strand
CAAACTCCGGGCTGTTCAGGATGGTTCTTCCATTCAACTTCGTTTTATCAATGAAACAGACTCAGCTATCTACACATGGCAAGATAATGTAATGCTACTGGCATCAGATAATCCCCTTGTACGAGAGCAAGTCCTGCGATCGCATCGTTTCTGGTTTGACTGTGATAACGCAACTTTTGAAAGGATAGTCAGTGAAATCGTATCTACCACAGATCTTCGCAGGCGCGTTGACCTTGCAAATGAATGGCGTGAGCAGTCAGCAGCAGTTTTCTACTCATTGTTTGAGCAGAAGCTTCATCACGATCGCGGCTTTACAATTGATGACTTAATTCCTCCATTAGGGGTTGGGCTACTGCGACATTTTCACCTTGAACAGTATGCAGCAGAAAGCCTGAGTTTCCACGAAAAACTAAGTCGGGCAGCAGAATCCCTATTGGCTGCTGAAGGACTTGAAATCTGCCTGGAACGCCTTTGTTGCCTTCCAGTTAAACTTCCTGTGCAGGTAACAGAGACATTTAGGGAGTTGCCATCAAATGAGAGACGAGCGGTGCTAGATAGACTTGCCTCCCGATTAACTTCTCCAGTATGCCAGCTACATCTGATTGATTTAGCGCTGCTTTCTCCCGACTCAACTGACGTAGTTCAACATATCCTTGACGAACTTTGTGGCGATGTCGGTGAACTTCAATTCCGGTTATTTCAGGCAATCCTCAATCTTCTAAGTAGTGAGTTTAGTTATTGGCACGAGACTAGGAAGTGGCTGCCTTCAATGCGGCTAGCAATGATTTGGGCACAGGCGAGCAAGCTATATAACCTGCTGTATCACCCCACCCTTCAATTAGAGGAATTTGCTCATGGACTAGAGGAACATTCCAAGCTGAGAGCGATTAGTGCCGACCTTCTCGATCGCAATCCAGAATTTTGGAATGACGTTCTCCACCCTCGGCGGCTTAATAGAATTAAGCTGGTTGTTCATGGTCTTGCGTCTGTCTTATCAGGGTGCGAACCGGAGATTCTCAAAGCACTAGAGATTGCAGAAAAAATTTCTGCCTTTGCTGTTAGAACTCTTGAGGAGCAGCAGTTCTTGGATTCACAACTTTGGCGTGATGAATCATCTCTCGCTCAAGATAACTTGGACTCGTTACTCGGTGGAGAGCGCAGCGAATATTTAGCTTCTCTCCTGGGAACCGAGTTAGGACAGCAGATTGCCTCTGAGCAGTTGAAAGCAGCAGTAGAAAATGCGATCGATGCTCTGGTTAATGACCCGGCTTCTAGAGACAAATGGCTGTTGATTATCACTGTGATTGGAGACTTGCCAATTTACAGGGATTTGGTAGAAAAATTCAGTAACTTATTAAATAATATTAATATCATTGAGCTTTACAACGCAGAACCAACTACTGCACTTTTTGCCTTAATGGTTGCCTCGGATCATGCAGTAAATAGTGGGGATGAAAACCTTAGATCTAAGTTGGAGCAGGAATTAGTTGCGATTAGTAGGCTAGTCAAGTCTCAGGAACAAAAAGAACCAGTAAATCGTGAGATTGCTGACTACGTCATTGAAAGTGCGCTGAAGCTTGCTGTCAGGACAAACGATCCGTGTACAACAAGTCATTCTTTAAACAGTCTACTTGAAAAGATTCTTTCTGCTTGGCCACGTTTGGCCAGTTGGCGTACTAATTGGCTATCTAGAGGAGTTCGAGAATTACCTGCCAATCAGCTACACGGATGCTGGAAAACAGTTCTGTTGCTTCGAGCTTTGTGTAACAACGAATAATAAATAGTCCTAGAGTGCCGCACGTTTACGGAAGCACCTATCCCAAGCGATTTCCTGAACTACCTAGTTGGTTAAGCACTAATCGGGAGAAGGCTGCCACCAGTTAAGCGCTTTTTTCGTCTTCTCTATGGGAGTCATGTAGTTATAGATTTCATCCGCTTCCCGCAGCGAGTGCCCCATCAGCGCTGCTAAAGCCTCCTGTTGTTCCGGAGAGCCAAATTTTCGTTGATGCGTTATGGCTATCCATCTAAAATCGTGAGGCGTTATTGATAGGGGAGTGCCAAACAAAACGTTGGTGGCTCGCCTCATTGTCGTTTTTACCAGGGAACACAGAGCATTTTCACTCAAGGGTTGACCAATCAGTTCTGAGTGCCGTTTTGAACCCAACGAGATGAAAACCAACTGATGATTTGTTATCACCCTCGCGTGCCAGACATTGAGCCACTCATCCAAAGTAGCCGTCAGCACTTCTGGCAAGAGAAACTCTCGGCTTAACCCAGTCGCCGAACCCGTTTTGTGATCCTCTGGAGACAACCTGATAACATACCCAAACTCCTCCCTCTTGAGCGTTCGCCCCAGTTCCAGTTCCCGGATTTCCCGCTGCCTTATCGGACATTGTGGCGTAGACAAGCGAGGTTTGAACCCCGTGTAGTTCGCCAACGGTGGTTGGTTGTAGAGAGCGAGCAATGGAGTCACCGGGGCTGATCTCAGCAAGATTTCATCGCAGTCTTGATGGGACACGAATGTTTAATTACGGTATACCGGATTTTACCTAGGCAATTGCAATGGATTGGGAACACCCTGGCAGATGAAGGCACCCCAGTAGTACGGGTTAGGATATTTGACCTTCATCACCAGTTGAGCTTCGCGCAAAGCTTCAGAGCGGGATTGACCGTCCAAAAGGCGACGGTAGAAATCTGCCATCAACTCCTGGGTTTGCTTGTCTGGCACCTTCCATAGGCTTATCACTAGCGTCTTGGCCCCAGCTAGTACAAAGGCTCGTCGCAACCCGAAGACACCTTCACCAGTCTGTACTTCACCCAAACCAGTCTCGCAGGCTGAAAGCACGACCAGATCAGTATCCAGAAGGTCTAGACCGGAAACGTCTTCAGCGGTGAGGATACCATCTTCAGCTTCTTTTGGTAGCGAACCATTTTTGAGCCAAGTGTTGGCTCCTGCCAAAGCTAATCCCGAACGCAGCAGAGGATTTTCCAATCCTTGTCCTGACAATCGACCCATCCAGCTTTGGTTTATCCCACCAACCGTCCCAAAACCTAGCTGACCCTGATGAACACTCTGATACAAATCACGTTGCTGGTCTCGGAGAAAAAAGCCGTGGGTAGCGAGATGCAAAAGACGTGGTGAGTGGCAGGCTTTGAGGTGAGTTTCCAAAACCCTTTCTGCAAGCCAAGGCTTTACATTTAATATGCCCGCGATCTGCTCACCCTCTACTTTTGTACCTGGTAAACGTTTAAAAGTCAGGGTACGACGGTCTAAGTCTTTGGACTGTTGGTCTGATAGCGATGGAGGGTTCACTGATTCTGCTGCTGACTCACAGCTGAGATCAAAGTCTGGATCGGCTACTACTAACGGCTCTGTATACTTTCCAGTGGAAACAGCCCCAAAGCGCAGCACGTCACGACCCGTGCTGAGGTAGCTAATGTGGTATTCGTCAATCAGGCGGCGATCGCTGTCTATGGGCAGCACCTCGAAAGGTAGCTTGGTTAAGTTCCCATCAGGAGCGAGGAATAAGCGCTTGCGCGAACCTATTGCATTTAACAGAGGATCGAAGATTGCGGCTCGCAAGGCAGATCCAATGCTTGTGCTCACTTTCTGGACTATTTCCATTGACACTGGTCTGAGGTTCCGACCATCAGCTTCCCTAGTTCCCAACTCCTTGAACGTACCCGTCATTTGATCTATGGGTTCAGCTGTACTCAAACCG
>JBFLZA010000802.1:0-3728 GCA_040756535.1 Cyanobacteriota bacterium | reverse complement strand
CGGCAAAGCCTCCTCTGGCTTCCCCCTTTTTAAGGGGGACGGGAGGGGGATCGAAGAGGGGGGCTAGGGGGGATCGAGAAATGTCTGGTACTTTTCAGACATCCTGTTAGGCACTCATTTCCAACATGCGCTGAATCGGACGCAGCGCTGCAATTTGGATATGCTCTGGTAATGTGATTTCGGGTTCGCGGTTCTTCATGGCGAGGTACAGCTTTTCCAACGTATTCAGCCGCATGTAAGGACACTCATTACAGTTGCAGCTATTCGTCGGGGGTGCTGGGATGAAGTGCTTATGAGGCATCTGCTTCTGCATTTGGTGAATGATTCCCGGTTCCGTCGCCACAATAAACGCCGGACTGGAACTTGTTTGAGAATACTTCAGCAGTGCGGTTGTTGAGCCGATGTAGCTAGCGTGACGCAGTACCGAGGGTTCGCATTCGGGGTGCGCGATGATCTCGGCGTCTGGGTGTTCGATTTTGAGCTGGATGATCTTCCGTTCTGAGAAGGTTTCGTGGACAATACAGCTACCTTGCCACAGCACTAAGTCCCGTCGTCCTGTCTGTTCCATCACATAGCGCCCTAAGTTGCGATCGGGGGCAAAAATAATGGGTTGGTCTTTGGGAATCTGGTTAACAATTTTGACAGCGTTGGAACTGGTGCAGATAATGTCGCTCATCGCCTTGATTTCGGCGGAGCAATTGATGTAAGAAACAACTAAATGATTGGGATGAGCGGCTTTGAATTGAGCAAAGGCATCGGGAGGACAGCTGTCTGCCAATGAGCAACCCGCATCTAAATCTGGCAACAGTACCAGTTTGTCGGGGTTGAGGATTTTGGCGGTTTCCGCCATGAAGTGGACGCCAGCAAAGACAATAACATCGGCGTTTGTGCCAGCCGCTTGTTGGGAAAGTCCAAGAGAGTCCCCAAGGTAGTCTGCTACATCCTGAATGTCGGGGTCTTGATAGTAGTGAGCGAGGATGACTGCATTAAGTTCTCGCTTGAGGACGGATATTGCCTCAAACAAGTCGTGGGGTAAAGACGGATGCGTTTGGGTCTTTTGAGGAAGTGCAGTGGTAAACAAGGTGTTGAGTTACCCGGAGTATCAAAGTGCCACATTAATTATAGTTAAATTTACCAAAATTTTAATGGGTAATTTCTGCTATTTTTACAAGTTTTAACGGATAAAAGTTCTTAAAAATCTTTCTGTAAAAGGCTTGACCAAAGTTAAGCAAAGTAACGAAATGGTATAAACCGCTAAAACCTGTCAAAACGGCTCAGGCTTTTTTATGCTAAAAAAAGGTTAACAAATATACAAAAAATGACCAATCATTCCGAGAAACCCATCAAAATTGCGGTAGTTGGCGATATTCACGACCAATGGGAAGCTGAGGATGCGATCGCTATTCATGAATTAGGAATTGATCTCGTTGTGTTTGTCGGGGATTTTGGCAATGAATCCGTGGAGGTAGTGCGGATGATTGCCTCGCTCAACCTTCCTAAGGCAGCGATTATGGGCAATCATGATGCCTGGTATACGGCATCGGATTGGGGACGCAAGCGGTGCCCTTACGACCGAACGAAGGAAGATTGGGTACAGCAACAGTTAGATTTATTGGGTGAGGCTCATGTCGGTTATAGCTGCCTTGACTTCCCTGAGTTCGAGTTTTCTGTTGTTGGTGGCCGCCCTTTTAGTTGGGGTGGCGATGTGTGGAAAAATAAGGAGTTCTACCAGGAACGCTACGGCGTCAAGGGGTATGAGGAGTCGGTTGAACAAATTATGTCAGCTGTGCAGTGTGCAGCTTATGACAGGATTATCTTTATCGGTCACAACGGCCCTGCTGGATTGGGCGACAAGGCAGAAGACCCCTGTGGGAAGGACTGGCAACCGCTAGGGGGAGACTTTGGCGACCCAGATTTGGCAAAAGCGATCGCGCAAACTCGATTATTGGGTAAAGATATTCCCCTCGTTACCTTTGGTCACATGCACCATTCCCTGCGCCACACCAAGGAGAGACGGCGAACTGCCATTTCCACGAGTCCGGAGGGGACAGTTTACTTGAATTCAGCAAGTGTACCCCGAATAATCCAAACACAGAGCGATCGCATCCGCAATTTTTCCCTAGTTTCTCTGGAAGCAGGTGTCGTTTCCAAAATTTCCCTGGTTTGGGTGGGTAAAAACTATACAGTAGTATCCGAACAGTTACTCTATCAGCGTTCCGAACCTGTCATGGTAAAACCTGTTTACAGCCAGTCGCCATAAGTGCCTAGAGATTGGTAATATAGATTAGCCCGGAGAGGTGGCAGAGTGGTCGAATGCGCTCGACTTGAAATCGAGTGACCCAAAAGGTCCGTGGGTTCGAATCCCACCCTCTCCGTTTCAGGGTAAAAATTCTCCTCCTGCTGTCTGGAGTTTCCTCTACTGCCCTTGCTACCAGAACTGGTAGATTACTTTTGCCAAGACCAAATGCCTTATAGATAAGTTTGCCTAAAACAGCACTTTGTAGTGTGTTACTAACACGCCTCAAACCCCCATTATCTCCTTAGAAGTAGGCTAGACTTTGCCTAATTTGATACGAATTAGGCAAACCCGTGCTGGCGAGCATGCCTAGACCCGATAAGCCCGCTGCTCATAAAAGGCAATAAGTCAGTAGCATGGCAATATGGTATCCACTGCTCCCCAAATTTTATTCAGGCGTCGATTAATCAGCGTTATCATCCTGCCATTATTACTGATGCTACTATTGGCGGGTGTATCCATTTGGCAAATCAATCGTCTCTTGCTAGCGATGAAATGGGTTGAGCATACAGATCAGGTCATTGCTCAAGCGAATCGAGTGCAAAGACTGGTTACTGAGGTAGAATCCGGTATCCGTGGGCACCTGCTAACTGATGACCCTGCATTTCTGGTCCCATATCGACAATCAGAGATACTTGTCGAACCTTCCTTTCAAGCATTGATTACTCTGGTTTCAGACAATCCGCCTCAAGTTCAACGTCTAGTTCAGATCAGGTCGCAATATCACGAGTGGAGCAAATATACCCCTTCGCTGATTGCGCCCAAACGGAAAGGCGAGGTAGCATCAACAGCGATAATAAAAACCCGCCATCAGCTTATGAACGCGCTCCGCAGTCAAATGAGTGAGTTCATTGAAACTGAAGAGCGGCTGCGGGATGCTCGAAATCAAACCGTTCGACGCACCACTCAGGTTGTTATCAGCAGTAGTATTGCTCTGGCGGCTTTACTCGGAACGATTCTTGCCTATTTCATCTGGCGTCAAATCCAATCTGTATCTCGCAGCTATGAACAGGCTCTTAGCGTCGCTCAGGAACAGACTGAATCTGCACAGTACTCAGCTCAACGCCTTGCGGCTTTACATGAGATTGACCAAGCCATTCTGGCAGTCCAATCCATTGAATCACTAGCTCATGAAACGCTTTTGAAGCTGAAAGGCATTATTGCCTTTGAACAGGGTGCAGTGATTCTATTTAATTTTAATACCAATGAAGCCCAAATCTTGGCAGGGCGAGTTGCTGGAGATACGGCTGGAGCAGTTGTACCGATTACAAAGCAAATTTCATCAGACCTGCTCGAACATTGTCAGCCCATTTGTTACATCAAAGACATTGCCGCCCTTGTTCATCGCCCACCTGCACTAGAAACATTATTAGATGAAAATTATCACAGTTTCCTTGTTGTGGCGATTCTGGTTGAGGATAACTTGATTGGT
>JBFLZA010000801.1:0-3744 GCA_040756535.1 Cyanobacteriota bacterium | reverse complement strand
TGTATCCATCGCGAATTGCCTGAACATCGGTGGGTATATCAGGAGGAAGGTGCAGATGTTCAGGTTGTTCGACATCTTCTAGCACTTCACCCGCTAACCAATAATACGTTTTACCACGAGGATCGACTCGTTTCTCGAAGGTATCGAAATAGCGGCGAAGGCCTTGACGGGTGATAGCAATACCCACAATTTCTTCTGGCTTTATGGGCGGGACATTAACATTAAGTAACATCACCTCCGGTAGAGGGTTTTTGGAGAGTTGAGTAATCAAATTTTGGGCAAACGTCGCAGCGGATTGAAACTCCTGGCAAGCATGGCTGGCAAGGCTGAGAGCAACACTGGGAATTCCTTCTCTAACGCCTTCCATCGCGGCGGCAACGGTTCCAGAGTAGAGGATATCGCTACCCAGGTTAGAACCGTGATTGATGCCAGAAAGTACGAAATCAGGTGGCCCTTCCAGTAAGGCTCCCAGGGCAAGCTTTACACAGTCTGAGGGCGTTCCCGAACAAGACCAAGCTTTGACAGCGGGGTGAAAAATTGACTCAACGTTTTCGGCACGAATGGGGTCGTGTAGAGTAAGACCATGACCTGTAGCAGAACGTTCGCGATCGGGACAAACAACTGTTATGTCATGACCCGCTTTAGCAAGCGTATCGGCAAGGGTGCGAATACCCAGTGAGAAAATCCCGTCGTCGTTGCTGATGAGCAATTTCATGAAATCGTGTCGCGCCAAAGATGAAAGTCGTTGTTTGATTTTATCTTGTGGCTTGGGGACGATGTCGGTTTTTAGAGCGATTCTCGATAGAGTGCAATATTCAGGAATCGAAATTGGGAGAAAAGGTTAAGGGGGAAAGGGAAAGGGAAAGGGAAAGGGGAAAGGGGAAAGGGGAAAAGGGAAAAGGAACAACAACTGCAACCTTGGATACTCACCTAAAGGCTCGATACATCCGCCTTTGTTATGGCTTGGGGCTTCTCGCGATTCAAGCTAAGATCACCACAACTTCGTTGCCGTCTTCCCAAATGAATCATTCTCCCAATGACATCCCCCTTACGGCTGATAGCGAACAGTTGAATTTGAGAACCAAACTTGCCTATGGAGTTGGAGAATTCGGAGGAGAAATTCCAAGCAACATCTTGGTGTTTTTCCTGCTATTTTTTCTGACGAATGTTGCTGGGTTAAATCCTACTTTAGCTGGGGGCGTTTTGTTAGTGGGCAAGGCTTGGGATGCCATCAATGACCCGATGATTGGCATATTAAGCGATCGCACTCGTTCTCCTTTGGGTAGGCGCTATCCTTGGATGCTGGGGGGGACTGTGCCCTTGGCTGTGTGCTTCTGTTTACAGTGGGTTGTCCCACCGATCACAAATCAGTGGGGGCTGTTTGCTTACTATAGTGGCATTGCTCTTTTGTTGTATGTAGCGTTTACAGCCGTTGCTGTCCCCTATAGTGCCCTCGCTGCCGAACTAACGGTTGGCTATGACGAACGTACAAGCTTGGTTAGCTTCAAAGCCGCCTTTAGTATTGGTGCGAGTATCCTTTCCCTCACGTTAGCTCAGATTATCTTTGCCAAAGTGGCTAACCCGTCCCAGCAATATCTGATTTTGGGAACGGTATGTTCAGCTTTATCTATCTGTGCAGTGTGTGTATGTGTTTGGGGTACCCATAAACGTTACCAGGCAATTCAAACTCAGCGGCTTCAGGTGGATCTAATGCCATCTTTACCCATACAACAACAGCTTCAGATTGCCTTGAGTAATTTTCCATTTATTTGCATTGTTTGTATCTATCTGTGTTCCTGGTTGGGTCTACAGGTAACGGCGGCGATTTTACCTTACTTTGTGGTCAACTGGATGAATCTGCCCGATCATTACTTTACCCAAACAGCAATCGCCGTCCAGGGTACAGCTTTAGGGATGATGTTTTTTTGGAGTCCAGTGGCGCAGCGAGTGGGAAAAAAAGCCATCTATGGGATGGGGATTCCCATCACGATTTGTGCATTAGTTGGATTATTTTTCCTGCAACCGGGTCAAGTCGGGTTAATGTATGTCCTAGCGGTGATGGTAGGCGCGGGTCTTTCTACGGCTTACTTAGTACCTTGGTCGATGCTTCCGGATGTTGTAGATCTCGATGAACTCAATACAGGGCAACGGCGAGAGGGACTTTTTTATGGGTTGGTGGTACAACTGCAAAAAATTAGCATAGCGATCGCACTTTTTCTAGTCGGTAGAATTTTAGACTGGGCTGGATTTATCCCATCCAGTTCCGGAAAGGGAGTTCCTGTACAACCGGAATCAGCCCTCTGGGCAATCCGTTGGCTGATGGGGCCAGTGCCAGCTTTAGTCTTGATGGGGGGCTTAGTTTGGGCGTACTTCTATCCCATTACTCGCGCTAAGCATGGAGAAATCCTGTTAAAACTCATAGAGAGAAGGAGCACAGGTGGGTAAACTGGTAAAGGTAATCGGCTGATTTCCCTAACAAACTCATACCTCTGTTCCTTATTTAGCATGACCACTTCGCCTGACGAGCTTGAAACCCAATTAGCCGCAATCAAAGAAGCAGCGCTAAAAGCGATCGCAACTACTGCTACCCTAGAGCAGTTAGAACAGTTACGCGTCAATTACCTGGGCAAAAAGGGTGAATTGTCTCAGGTTTTGCGGGGCATGGGTAAGCTATCAGCAGACGATAGACCTCGTATTGGTGCTTTAGCCAACGTTGTCAAAGAAGCCCTCCAAGACAACCTCGACAAGAAACGCACCGATTTGCAAGCTGCCCAAATTCAGGCACAATTGGAAGCCGAAACCCTTGACGTGACAATGCCAGGGGTATATCGCCCCCAAGGTCGGATTCATCCCCTCAACAGTACCATTGACCGGGTTCTAGATATCTTCGTTGGTATGGGCTACGCTGTTGCCGAAGGCCCGGAGATGGAAACCGACTACTACAACTTTGAGGCCCTCAATACCCCTGGTGACCACCCAGCGCGGGATATGCAGGATACATTTTACCTGCCAGATGGCAACTTGCTGCGAACTCATACCTCTTCTGTGCAGATTCGCTACATGGAAGCCAATGATCCCCCTATCCGAGTGATTGCACCGGGTCGGGTGTATCGTAGAGATACGGTGGATGCGACTCACTCAGCTGTTTTCCATCAGATTGAAATCTTAGCGGTAGATGAGGAGATAACCTTTACCGACCTCAAAGGCACCCTAAAAGAATTCTTCCAGCAACTGTTTGGCGAAGAAATCGACTTACGTTTCCGTGCCAGTTACTTCCCCTTCACAGAACCTTCAGCAGAATTCGACGTGCGGTGGAAAGGGAAATGGTTAGAAATGGGAGGCTGCGGTATGGTTGATCCCAACGTACTCAAAGCTGTCGGCTACGACCCAGAAGTGTACACCGGTTTTGCTGCCGGTTTTGGTGCTGAACGCTTTGCTATGGTGCTGCACCAAATTGACGACATTCGCCGCTTGTACAGCAGTGACTTGCGATTTTTGCGGCAGTTTTAAAAAAATTATGAATTATGAATGATAAATTATGAATTGTTGAGGATTCATTCTCTTGGAAGGAAATTTCAACTCCTCCTCACCGAAATGCACCAGTATTGGGCAAGACCCATTTAGGATGAGGACTCTATCCTAGGAATGAAGTATAGCTTTTTCATAATTCATAATTCATAATTCATAATTCATAATTCATAATTCATAATTCATAATTCATAATTCATAATTCATAATTCATAA
>JBFLZA010000800.1:0-3761 GCA_040756535.1 Cyanobacteriota bacterium | reverse complement strand
TACAACGAGCGGCATCAACAACACGGAGGTTTCCCCCTAAAATCGTCTCGCAGGCTCCTTTAATATTGGTAGGAATTCCCAATGCAACGGCAAAGGCATTAGCTGTCCCTCTGGGAATTACACCCAAAGGTATTCCTGTACCAATGACCTCTCCAGCTACAGCGGAGATAGTACCATCGCCACCAGACGCTAAGATGAGTTCTGCTCCTTGGGCAATTGCTTCTTTTGCCAACTGCTCTGCCCCCACTTCTGGAGTCGTCAAGTGAACATTTAAGCGAATTTGAGGCTCTAACAATTTCTGGATGAGGGCCAAATCCTGTTGAGCATTTCCCTGACCCGAAATGGGGTTAAAAATAAGGTAGCCGACGCGAGTATGGCGCAACATTGCCACGATCGCTTCTGCCGTAGCTAGGTTCGTAGCAAGGGGAATGTTGTGGACTTCGCAGATGCGTAGTAACGCTTGGACATCCGGTTCGTGGGGTTGAGCGTAGAGGGGGTCAATCAGGAAAATTACGGCAATCACATTACCCGTTGCCACTTGAGCTGCAATTTGTGCATCTCCTCCCATCGGCCCAGACAACATGCGTTCAACCTGCAATCCCGTTCCTTCTTGGATACGCTGTCCAGTGGTTCCGGTAGCAATTAGTTTGTAGCGAGACAGAATTGAGGCATGACCTTGAGCAAAGGCAACGATATCATCTTTTTTGCGATCGTGGGCAATCAGGGCGATGGTGGTAGGCATAGGTAATCACAGCAGAATCGAGGATTTAAAGGTCAAAATAGAGGCTACTGGGAATAATTCGCTTGACCGTGAAAAAAATGGAAGTGAGAGAAAATCCTAAATATAGGGGCGAAAACATTAGTCGGTACAAAAGCGATCGCAACGCTTTGTCCATAAAAGCACTATTTCTTTCCTCCAGACTATAGCCATTAAAGCATCTACCAGTTTTATAGACTTTGAGATTTAAACGTGATTGATCGGATGAAAAAAGCGCCGTTGTGGGTGTTGTTCTTACTGGGTATTCTCTTATGGATAGGGCTTTTTGGCATCAAGCAGGCGTTATCCTTACAGGTGCAACCGTCTGTGAGGTCAACAGCGACAGGCACTCAGACTATAGAGTATGTGCTATCTAAAGCCAAGGTGAAAGACGACTCAAAAACGGAGTTAGAGCCGTTTGACCAAGTCGTCCAAGACACGGAAAAGTTGGAAGGGCTGTTTACCCTGTACCACAATTGGGAGACTAACCAAATTTACCTGGAAGTCAAGCCCCAACAGCTAAACAAGAACTACCTCGCCACAATGACGCTGGAATCAGGAATTGGCGAACGGGGGTTATACAGTGGTATCCCCATGCAAGATTTTCTGTTCTACTTCCGCCGTGTAAACAATAACTTACATTTTGTGGTAAAAAATGTTAATTTTCGCACCGACGCGGGTGACCCCCAAATGCGATCGCTCAAACGCTCATTTAGCGATTCTGTACTTTACTCTCTTCCCATTCAAAGCATTCACCCCACACAGAAGACACTCCTGATCAATTTAAGTAACCTCATCCTCACCGATTTTCCGGGGTTGACACTCGCCTTAAAAGATGCATTGAACAGCAACTACCAACTTGACGAGAATAAGTCCTATTTCGGTACAAGCAAAGCCTTTCCAGCGAATGTCGAGATTGAAGCCATTTATGGGTTCTCTTTATCGGATAGTGAAGGCGAGTACCTGCCAACTCTCCCCGATAACCGCGCCCTTACCCTTCGCGTTCGCTACAGTCTCTCCCAAATCGAGGAAAACAACGGCTATCGTCCTCGTCTTGCTGATGATCGGGTGGGCTATTTCTTTACCGCTTATCAAGACTTCTCCAACAACAACCGCCGCGATTCCTTTGTCCGCTACATCAATCGCTGGCATTTAGAAAAACAAGACCCCAAAGCGTCTTTATCTCCTCCCAAAAAACCGATTGTATTTTGGATGGAAAATGCTGTTCCCCTGGAATACCGCGAAGCTATCCGGGAAGGTGTGCTGATGTGGAACAAAGCGTTTGAGAAGATCGGATTTCAAGATGCCATTCAAGTACAGCAAATGCCGGATAATCCCGACTGGGACCCGGCGGATGTGCGCTACAACACGATTCGCTGGTTCAATTCTGTGGATGGATTTTTCGCTAGAGGGCCAACACGAGTAAACCCTTTGACAGGGGAAATTTTGGATGCCGATATTATTGTAGACGCCAGTTTGGTGCGCGACATTCAGCAGGATTTCCGCCGCTTGGTTGAACTGAATCAAGGGCAGCAAAATTCTTTGGTATCAACCTTGATGGGTTCAGGTAATCTTTGTCCATCACTCATCAAGCAGCGAGCATCGTCTCAACAACGGTCTTTTTTATCACAACTTGCTAGCTCTCACGATCTTTGCTACGGCATGGAATCCATGCAGCAATCTGCGATCGATCGCATGGGATTGTCCCTGCTTTCCGATGCCAAATTCATGAGTGAGGAAATGAAAAAATATGTGCATCAGCGTCTACGTTGGGTCATTGTTCATGAAGTAGGACATACTCTAGGTTTGCGTCACAACTTTCGGGGAAGTACGCTTTTAGAGTTAGAAGAGTTGAATAATACGAACATCACACAGTCTAAAGGACTGGTTAACTCAGTGATGGACTACCTGCCGATTAACCTGGCACCCCAAGGGAAGACGCAGGGAGACTATTTTCCTAGCACGATTGGGCCTTATGATGAGTGGGCGATCGAGTATGGATACAAAGAAAGCGGGGCAATTGTTCCTCAAGCGGAACGACGATTTTTAGAGAAAATTGCTGAACGTTCCACTAATCCAGAACTTGCCTATGCAACGGATGAAGATATCTTTGACTTAAACCCTGATGCCAATCAGTGGGACATGAGCAGTGATGTTCTAAGTTATGCCCAAACTCAATTGGACAATGCGCGTGTAATGTGGTCACGTTTGGAGAAGCGCTCTCCAAGTAGTGGTGGCAGTTACAGTGAGCTGAGTGAGCAGTTTGATGGTGTGTTTTGGCACTACTTCCGCAACACTTATTTCATTACTAAATATATTGGCGGACAATGGTTTTACCGCAACCACGCCGACGATCCAAATAGTAGATTGCCGTTTAAACCCGTGCCAGTGGCAAAGCAGCGAGAGGCACTTGATTACTTACAAAAGTATGTGTTTGCTGAAAATGCCTTTAACTTTTCACCGCAGTTGCTGAATAAGTTAGCCCCATCGCGTTGGTGGGATTGGGGAAATAATGTGCAGGTTGACCGCTTGGATTATCCCATTCACGACAGTATTTTCTTTTTGCAGAGTCGGATATTGGGAGAGTTGCTCTCTGGCGATCGCTTGACTCGATTGCAAGACATTGAACTCAAGAGTGCTTCAGAGCAAGCCTTAACGCTGCCGGAACTGTTTCAAACGTTGGAGGAAAGTATATGGACAGAGGTACTCAACCCCGACGACAAACCTTTAGAAATTTCCAGTATCCGCCGTTCGTTGCAGCGATATTACCTGAACCATCTTATTGATATGGTATTGCGTAGAGCTGATGTGCCTGAAGATGCGCGAACCTTAGCATGGTATCGATTGCGCCAGCTGGGAGGAAGTATTAACTCTAGCTTAAGAAGGCACGGTGACGAGATGGACATTTATACAAAGGCGCATTTGGAAGAAACGCGATCGCGCATTATCAAGACGTTGGATGCCCAGATCCAATCGCGCTAACTCTAACAAATGAGTCTCTAAT
>JBFLZA010000799.1:0-3761 GCA_040756535.1 Cyanobacteriota bacterium | reverse complement strand
TAGAACAACCTGGTCAGCTTGCACCACTACAATGCCAGCATTACCTACTCCCGCAGTGTTGGTAATTAGTTGTGCGTTATCAGTCAGGAAAAACGACCCAGCCGTAATTCCGATCCCGCCAGCATTGCCTTCGGCTCCAGATTCAACATCGCTTCGAATAAAGGTGTTCTGACCGGCGATCACAACCGTATCTGTTGCGTCCACCACGACAACGCCTGCATCCTGCTGACCGTAGGTGCTGGCGTCTAATTGTGCGCCATTAGTTAATGATACAGCTCTAGCTTGAATTCTGATGTTGCCGATGCCGTTATCATTCCCCTGTCCTGTCGTCGCGTTAATTTTCGCGCCATTGCTGAGGGAGACATCGGCTCGCGCTATATCATCTGTAAAATTCAAGCTCAGAGCGTCGCTCCCCACCTCTAGCCCGACTGTTCCCGCTCCGCCTACAGCTCCTATTTCGACCCGCCCTCCTTGAGCGTTCAACTCTCCGCCATCTAAGCTCACGTTGCCGCCCAACAGCACTAAGCTCTGATTGTCATAAACGCTGAGATTGCCGCCCAAGTTAGCGATCGCTCCAGGCGGTCTTGACAAAGACAGAAAACCACCAGGGTCACCAACAAGCGTCAGCAAGCTGCTCGGTCCTTGGGGATTGGTGGCGCTAAACTGTCCGCCATTTGGCCAAACCAGAGCATCGACCGTCGTGGCAACAAATGCGCTTCTCTCTACAAGTCCTACATCCAGTGAGGCATTGGGCCCAAACACGATGCCGTAGGGATTGATAAAGAAAAGATTGACGTTGGGACTCTGAGTGAAAATTTCACCATTGATCACAGAGGGAAAGCCACCCGTGACTCGCGACAGGATATTTCTGATACTGCTATCACTTTCAAAACTCGCCCTCTCGCCTGCATCGAGGTTAAATTGACCAAAGCTTTGGAATAGATTAGTGCCAACGGTTTGACCGAGTCCTTGAGGAATATCGTAAGTTTGCCCGTTCCTAATCAACGTTTGTGCAGGCCCAATGGTTCCATCTAGAGTTATGTTTTGAGCCAAGGCACAAGCTTGGGAAAAGGCGCTAACACCACTTATCCCAAAAGCGATCGCAATTCCTAACTTCCAGCCTTGATACGACCAACGGCTTGGTTGTCTCATCTCGTTTTCCTTTCTCAATCCCTCATGAGTTTCAGCTATGGCGAGGGATTTTGCTCCACCGACCCGCTCTTGAGGATGTAGTTGCAGCGACACCCTTGGAATTAACACAGCGTTAGCCTAGCCAAGGCTAGGTTGTCATAGAATCACTATGCCCTAAGATATCACAAATAACCTGATAAAATTTCTAACATACGTTAATTTTTTCTAATGTCTTCCAGTTTTTATCTCTAAAGATAGGTATTGAATCAAAAAAATTAGACTATTAGCTGTGGCAGGTAGCTGGTGTCAGCGACGGACTTTGGGGTGCTCTCGATGTCGCCGCCTTGGATTTCAAATCGCTCATTAAACTGGGAAACAGACTTTGTTTTACCTGGCTTTCTAGCTAATATAAGTAATGCAAGATACCAGTGCCTTTACCCCACAACTAACTGCTGATGGTTCGTTTACCTTCTTTTCTACTGAGTTTGGTGAATACTTTCACAGCACTCAAGGTGCAAAAGAAGAAGCGCTGCTAAAGTTTGCAGAACCTTGCCAGTTGGTCCAAAAAGCTCAACAGCCAGTAGTACGATTGCTGGATGTCTGTTATGGTTTGAGCTATAACACGGCTGCTGCCTTAGAAGTGATTTGGCAGAATAATCCCAACTGCTATGTTGAGGTAGTTGCTCTAGAATTAGACCCAACCGTTCCCAGAACCGCAATTACAAATCAGTTACTCGATAGTTGGAGTCCGCCTATCCCCGAACTGTTGGAGAAATTAGCAACATCTCTCCAAGTTCAAACCGACCAACTCCACGCTCAATTACTTCTTGGTGACGCCAGAGCAACTATTCAAAAATTGCATCAATCTAACTTTCAAGCGGATGCAATATTTCTCGACCCCTTCTCTCCCCGTCGTTGTCCTCAGTTATGGACTGTTGAATTTTTGCAATGTTTAGCTCGCTGCTGTACCTTGACAGGAAGACTTGCCACTTACTCCTGTGCTGCCGCTGTACGCAGTGCCCTGATGGCGGCTGGGTTTCAGATTGGTCCAACTCCACCCCTGAAAGGTCGGCAACCCGGAACTGTAGCCAGTTTCAGTCAGGCTGATTTACCGCCTTTGTCTTTGCGATCGCAAGAACATTTGCAAACTCGTGCCGCTGTTCCTTACCGTGACCCTCAGCTATGCGATCGGGCCCAAGTCATTTTGCAGCGTCGTCAAACTGAGCAACAAGACTCTTCCCTGGAACCCTCTTCTCATTGGCAGAAGCGATGGTCTAATTCAATCAACTCCTGAACTGATACCCTATCTAAGCCTAATTTTTTGACCCTCAACACTTCACATCCTTGTGAATCGTGATTAGTTTGTTAATTTTATCAAAGCTATAACTCTTTAAAGGAAATTTATAACAAATCTTATTTATTTAAGTGAAATTTGGTTGGGTAAATATCGCTGTTTGAACTTGTTTGATTCGGCTTTACATCCGAAAACCGAAGAAATCATAACTAAATAAGCGATTGAGCATTTAAAGTGATCCATCCACCAACACCTTCCCGCTCCCCTGCTTTGAAGAAATGAGGAGTAATTAACCCGGATTTGGTATAACGTGAGCAACAGGTTTGAAAGCTTTCAGCCAATTAGTATTTCAAAATCTAACTTCTGCTTTGAATCGGAAGTTTTAGCGCGTAAAATACAAAAAATATGCGAACAGTCCTGCCCTCAAGGGTGGTCAAGAACCTGATTGCACAACAAAGCTCTTTTTGGGCCTGATTATAGCCCCTGCCTGCTCTAGCTCATGTTTGATACATTAGGTGCTTCGACTTTAGCCAGATCTGGAACAAGTGCTTCAGACCTGATTCCTTTGGATTGTGATCAACCCAAAGTTCTCGTTGTTGACGATCATCCCTCAAGTCGAATGACGGCTGTGGCTCTTTTATCCGTTGAGGGCTACGAGGTGATAGAAGCGGAGAGTGGTCCAATCGCTCTAGAACGTGTGGTTGAAGGTAATCCAGATTTAATTCTTCTGGATATCATGATGCCGGGGATGGATGGGTTTGAGGTGTGCCGACGTCTCAAGGAAGATGAACAAACTCGCCTGATCCCGGTGGTATTCATTACCGCGCTCAACGACAAGCGATCGCGCATCATGGGGATAGAAGCCGGGGGAGATGACTTTCTTACCAAACCCTTCGACCGCCTGGAATTAGCGGCGCGAGTCAAATCCCTGATTCGACAAAAACGCCTCAATGAAGATTTAGACCACGCCGAACAGGTGTTGTTTTCCATGGCTAGAGCTGTGGAAAGCCGCGATCCCAATACAGGCGATCACTGCGAACGCCTTATAAAAATGGGTAAAGCCTTTGGGGAATACATCCAGCTTTCCAAAGCAGAAATTCGGAATTTAATGTGGGGTGGTTATCTGCACGATATTGGCAAAGTGGGAATTCCTGACGCCGTACTGTTGAAAAAAGGAAAATTTACTCCCGAAGAGCGGGAGATAATGAACCAGCATGTCCTCATTGGGGAGAAAATCTGCAAACCCCTGCGCTCCATGCGTGGTGTTATCCCGATTATTCGCTATCACCACGAACGCTGGGACGGTAGCGGATATCCGGATGGTCTTATGGGCGAG
>JBFLZA010000798.1:0-3777 GCA_040756535.1 Cyanobacteriota bacterium | reverse complement strand
ACTCTTGTCCTTCAACGGTCATAGCGACAGGGTAAGAGCAGTCGCCGTCACCGCCGATGGCCAACGGGCTATCTCCGGTTCATTTGACAACACGGTGAAAGTGTGGAATCTGGAAACGGGAGAGGAATTTTTGTCCTTCAACGGTCATAGCGACTCGGTAAGAGCAGTCGCCGTCACCGCCGATGGCAAATGGGCTATCTCCGGTTCATTTGACAACACTGTGAAAGTGTGGAATCTGGAAACGGGAGAGGTCATTGCTAGCTTTACTGGGGACGGTTCGATATATTGCTGTGCTGTTGCACCGGATGGAGTAACAATTGTGGCAGGGGAAGCATCGGGACGGGTGCATTTTCTGCGCCTCGAAGGGATGGAGGCATCACTATGAATAGTACACCGCGATCGCCAATCTCCATCAATACCGCTTCCTACCAAAGGGAATTTCAGCAACTGATTCGGGAAAAAAGCGAGAACT
Source organism: Cyanobacteriota bacterium (assembly GCA_040756535.1). Taxonomy (GTDB): domain Bacteria; phylum Cyanobacteriota; class Cyanobacteriia; order Cyanobacteriales; family Coleofasciculaceae; genus JBFLZA01. The sequence continues at coordinate 3,305 of JBFLZA010000798.1, read as the reverse complement.
TTGTTGGTCGTGAATTTGTCTTTGCCGCCATCAACGAATTCTTGCACAAATGCTCACGCGGTTACTTCACTCTTATCGGCGCACCTGGCAGCGGCAAAAGTGCCATCCTTGCCAAGTACGTCACCTCTAATCCCCACGTCATCTATTACAACGCCCAAGTTGAGGGGAAAAATCGCGCTGACCAATTTCTCACCGATATTTGCACCCAATTACTCAACCAATATCCCCATGTAGGGACACAATATGTTGTGTCCTTACCCGACAACGCCACAGAAGGGAGTTGGTTTCTCTCACTTCTCCTCCAGGAAATTAGCGATTCTCTAGAACCCAACCAACCGCTTATCATTGCCATTGATGCCCTAGACGCGATCGCTCCTAACAGCCAATCTGCTGACTCCAATCTGTTCTATCTTCCCCGATATCTCCCAGAAAAAGTCTATTTTCTCCTTACCCGCCGTCCTTTTATTAGAGAACGAGCAGGTTTGTTAATCGAAGCACCTTCTATCGTTCTCACTCTAGAAGACTACCCGGAACAAAACCAGGAGGATGTGCAGGCGTACATTCGGCAATCCTTAACCCTCCCTCCACCCCAAGATGAAGGGGAGTTGAAACAGCCAAACGTGACTCGTCTGGCAGGGGAGAAGTTAATCCAACAGCTCACGCTCAAAAGTGAGAATAATTTCATGTACCTGAGCCAGATTCTACCTGCTATTGCTCAAGGATTTTACTCGGAACCGTTTCAGGACGATAGGCTTCCCCCAGGATTGGAGGCATATTACAAAAGCCATTGGCAGAAGATGAAAGGTGAGGAGTTGTCTGCGGTTGAGTTAGAGGTACTGCGTACTCTTGTCACGCCACAAAACTCTTTTGATTCCCCCCTGTCTCCCTTGCAAACAGCAGGGATATCGGCAGACGCGGTAAGCGAAGCTATGCCCGCAGGGCTTATCGCTCAAATCATTGATGAGGATGAATATGATGTCGAGGCGGTGCTTTTCAATTGGGTTGAGTTTTTACGCCGACAGCCAATCGACAGAGAAATCTATTATAGTTTCTATCATTCCAGCTTCCACCATTGGTTAGCTCGGCAAATCAATGTCGGTTAAACCTGTTGAGCGACCAAATTAGCTTCATCGTTAATAGTTATACGAATAGCGGCTAAAGGTGTATTTATTAAGTGGTCAGTTGAGGCTAATCAGGTAGTAATCAATATGAATCAAGAAAAAGGGGATGCGTCTGAGCTATTTTATTCGTTCTTCTCCTCGATTAAACCTCGTAAGCCTATAGGCACGTCTACTCAAGATGAGTGGCAGTCTCATGTTTTACCTCATGGTGAGATTGAAGAACTTTCCCCCAATCTTTGGCACGTAACTGGCACTTTACCTAGTTCTACTATGGTGCCGCGTGAAATGGTGCTTTATAGATTAGCAGACGCGACGCTACTGATTCATAGCGCGATCGCTTTAAATGAACCGGGAATGGCAAATCTTGAGTCTTTAGGCACGCCTAAAATCCTGGTTGTCCCGAACCGCATCCACAGATTTGATGCTGGTGTATATAAACAGCGCTATCCTCAACTCATCGTTGTTTGCCCAGCAGCCGCCAAACCGTATGTTGAACAAGTGGTGGCGATAGATGGAATCGCCGAGGACGTTTTACCTGCATACGGAATTACTTGTCACTCTCCTGCTGGTATCCGTCCACAAGAACTGGTTTATGAACTGCCACTCCCGACGGGGAAGGCACTCGTGTTTACAGACATTCTATTTAACTTAAACAAGTCATATTTCCAGCAGCACTTACCCACAGGAGAATTCTTATTTCAGTGGCTAGGAGCAAGTGCAATAGGAGCGAATGGATTTTTTGGTATCACTGCCTTGGGTAGGCAGTTTTTTATGAAAGAGCGCAATGCCTATCGCCAGTGGTTAGAAGCATTAGCTGATAACATACCTGACTTGCAGGTAATTTCTGTGGCTCATGGGAGTCCAATAGTCAACAATTGTAACGCTCGATTACGCGAGGCAGCGGCACGCCTGCTGTAGAGATTCTGGTTGAGGACTTCTGCTATAGCGCCTGTTCATTAATTAATGGCAGGTGGGTTGTTAACTATGGGCAAGGCTTGGTAATTTCATTTCCTTTTCTCCTGTCTTTGGCGTAACACAGCGATTAGCTCTTCTGGATTCTCCTGTGCTTGCTCCAAAAGTCGGGCGATGGCCTCTTCTACAATCACCTCTTTGTAAGGAGCACTGCCCTTACCCAGTTCTAGCTGTAGCTGCAAGTGAAACTTGTCTAACTGCTGCAAGACAGCTTCACTGAGCTGGAAAGTAGCCTTACGGATGGCTGACTTGTTGACTTGTTGACTTGTTAGCAAGTCATCGGGTTGACTTGCTGACTTGTTAACTTGTTGACTTGTTGACAAGTCATCGGGTTGACTTGCTGATTGGCTCAACTGCTCGAACCCTGCTAAGACTTTATCGGTAGAAGACAAAGGGTCATTCTCATCATTTAGCCGAGCGCGTCTTTTTGCCACGTCGAAGTTCTCCTGTGATAAATTTAGCGATCGCTTTGTAGGGAGCCACCAATTTTTTTTCCGACGCATAGTGGTGGATGGGTTCCCCTGCCAGATTCGACTCAGCAAACTTGACTGACTTAGGCACGGGGTCAAAGACTGGGATATCTTTAAACCGTTTTTGCAAGGAAGCCAAGACATCCTGAGTCATGATGGTGTTCATCTCGGCCATAGTCGGCAGAATTCCCAGAATCCTCAAACTAGGGTTGAGCCGTCGCTGAATACTTTGGATGGTTTCCAGCAGAGAGGCTAGTCCTTTGAGGGCAAAAAACTGGCACTGCACTGGAATTAAAATGGCATCCGCCGCCGATAAAGCGTTGACCGTCAGCAGCCCTAAGCTGGGTGGGCAGTCAATCAGAATGTGTTGGAACTGGGCTTTAGCTGGCTCTAGTCGTTCCTTGAGGATGAGAAAGTTGCCAACTTTTGTCAGAAGCTCAGTTTCCCCTTTGGCTAGGGAAATATCAGAGGGTAACAAGCTGAGTCCGGATTTGGTGGGGATAACGGCCTCCAGAACGTCTGCTTGCTCGGTAATCACGTCATAGGTGGTCAGTTGACCCTCCTGAACTTCCACACCAAGTCCGATGGTGAGATTCGCTGCTATAAAGATTTCAACTATCGAATTGGGAGTTTGACGGAATATTTCCGGTTTACTGATGTTGAGGCAGTATTGGATGATTTACGTCAAATGCAGCCAAAAGTTTTAGAGCCAGTAGAACTGGATGTGCTGGAGGACAATTCT
>JBFLZA010000797.1:0-3778 GCA_040756535.1 Cyanobacteriota bacterium | reverse complement strand
ACTACAATTTACGCTCAAATTGAGCTAGCAGAAAGTTTAGTTAAACTCGATGCCAAGCAAGTCACCACTGCTGCTCGACTCTTGGCTAATGCCCAACAGCAGGCAAAAATTCTAGGCAATCCCCGTGCCGAATCCTATACTTTGGGGCGTTTGGGACAGCTTTACGAACAAACACAGCAATGGCAAGAGGCTAAACGCTTAACTCAGGAAGCGCTTAGTTTGACACAGGCAATTCGTACCCCGGAGATTGCTTATCAGTGGCAGTGGCAAATGGGACGGCTGTTGAAAGCGACAGGTAACAAACCAGAAGCGATCGCATCTTACACCGAAGCCGTTAATACTCTGCAATCTTTGCGGCAAGATTTGGTTGCCATTAACCAAGACGTGCAGTTTTCCTTTCGGGAAAATATCGAACCCGTTTACCGGGAACTAGTAGACTTACTCTTGCAAAACACGCCCAGTATCTCCCAGGAGCAAAGGCAAAAAAACCTCTCCTCAGCACGGGAAACGATTGAAGCGCTTCAACTAGCTGAACTTGCTAATTTCTTTCGGGAAGCTTGCTTAGACACTCAGCCTCAACCCATCGATCGCATCGATCCTACTGCTGCGGTGATTTACCCGATTATCCTACGCGATCGCTTGGAGGTTATTGTCTCACTCCCCGGTCAAACGCTGCGGGATCATACCACAAATCTGTCTCAAGCACAAGTCGAAGAGGCAATCAATCGGATGCGTCAATCCTTCAGACGCACCTCCTTTGCTCAGGAACGATTAGCTGTTGCTCAGGAAATTTATAGCTGGTTGGTGCAACCCGTAGCAGAGGATTTAACTCGCCAGTCGATTCAAACCCTGGTGTTTGTCCTTGATGGTTCACTGCGGAATCTACCGATGGCGGCTTTGCACGATGGGAAACAGTATTTAATCGAACAGTATAGAATTGCGATCGCACCCAGCTTACAGCTATTAACCCCTCGATCCCTAGCACGGAGTCAGTCTAAAGCGTTATTGGGCGGTTTGAGTGAAGGACAACAGGAATTTTCTCCTCTACCGGGGGTGAAGCAGGAAGTGAAGGAAATTGATGCGAATGTTCCGGCAACGATTTTGCTCGATCAACAGTTCACCACTCAGGCGCTGGAAACTCAAGTTAAAACCCAACCCTACTCGATTGTCCACTTAGCCACTCACGGTCAGTTTAGCTCCAAACCGGAAGATACTTTTATCCTCACTTGGGATGGACGGCTCAATGTTAAACAATTGAATGACTTACTAGCCAACCGAGAGTTATCCAATTCACCCCCCCTCGAACTGCTAGTCCTGAGTGCTTGCCAAACAGCCAAAGGGGATAAACGAGCCGCATTGGGACTAGCTGGAGTCGCCGTGCGCTCAGGTGCTCGCAGTACTCTTGCTACACTTTGGACAGTCAACGATAAATCGACGGCAGATTTTATGGTGCAGTTTTACCAAGAATTGCTCAAGCCAGAACTCACCAAAGCTGAAGCCGTGCGACTGGCTCAACTTTATTTACTCAAACAACCCGAATCTAGCCATCCCTACTACTGGGCACCATTTATCCTGGTGGGAAATTGGCTCTAAGCAAAGATTTAATAGATTAATTTTCTTTTGTTAATTTCCACGCAATTCACACTCTAGTTTGATTGAATGATGAGGTAAAAGTCCTGTTAATTTTATAAGACTATGAGTTTGATTCAATCTATCTTAAAACTGACATCTGTCTTCTTATCCTTATCAGTCGTGTTGGCTCCTTATTCGACGGCTAAAGTCTGGGCAGATTCTCTAGTTGTAGCTGGCTTTGAACCCCCTCCGGGTAGGGATGCTCCCCAGGGCGGTACGGCTGGGGGAGGGTCACGTCCTGTCAGGACAGCTTGCTTATCCAACTCATCGGCAAAATCCAGTGCCTTAACAGCTCTCACTCCGGGTCGTCACCTGGGGCTAACTCAAAGTGAGCGTCCCATCTTCTTCGTGTATTTGCCGCAAACAACAGCCCAGATGGGGGAATTTAGCCTGTTTGATGAGCATATGAACGGTATTTACCAGGTTAGTATTCCGGTGTCTCAAGCAGGTTTAATTAGCATTCACTTACCGGATACTGTGCCACCCTTGACGCAGGATAAGCCTTACTACTGGACTTTTGCCTTGGCTTGTAATCCTAGTGACCGGACAGAAGACGGGGTCGTCGGGGGTTGGATTGAACGGGCCCAACCGAGCGACTCCTTAAAGCAAGAGTTAGCCAATGCCACAGCCGTAGAACAAGCGTCTCTCTATGCCAAGCAGGGGTTCTGGTACGATGCAATCCATATCTTAGTTGAACTCGAACAAACCCAACCTAATAATCCGGCGTTGGCTACCACTTGGGCAGAATTGTTGAAATCAGTAGGGCTAGATGCGATCGCATCCAAACACCTAGAATAAATCTATCCTCTCAGCGAATGCATCCCTTGACTAAGGAGGCCAGCACAATTTTTCGTTACTCGTGAGGGTCGTCATTGGTCATTATTCATTGGTCAAGAGATCAGGGTTTCCGGTATGTTGACGTTTCGTAACAAGGTTCGGTTGATTTGTGTCTACCAACTTAGAGTTAAATCAAACCTATACATATAGATGTGGAAGCGGCTAAGAGCGCAAATTCTCCAATGGCGAGGTCTTGGGACAATCGTTATTAGTGTGACGGGAGCCATTCTGGTACTGCAAGGGTCTGGAGCTTTGCAATTGCTAGAAACTGCCGTTTTAGATCGATGGTTGCGTTGGCGACCTCTGGAGTCAGGGGAATCCCGCATCGTGATTGTCACCATTGACGAAGCAGATATCTCGCGCTTAGGGCGCTGGCCCATATCAGATGCCACTCTAGCTCAGCTTTTAGAAAAGCTCAAAACTCAGCAACCGAGAGCCATTGGTTTAGACCTTTATCGCAACCTTCCAATAGAACCCGGACATTCAGAATTAACCCAAGTCTTTGCCTCTACCCCTAATCTGATTGGTATTCACAAGGCAATCAGCGATGCTAAAGGTGCCGCCGTTGCTCCGTCACCCATTCTCCAGAAACAAAATCAAGTTGCTGCGAGTGACTTAGTGCTAGATGCCGATGGGAAAGTCCGTCGCCATCTATTATCCTTGCGCGATCGCCAAGGCAAAACTAGCATGACATTAGGAGCTAAGGTAGCTTTAACCTATTTGTCAGCTCAAAACATTCACGCCTTTGCCAGTGGCAAAGATGGCACTCGAATTAAGTTGGGTAAGGTTCAATTTCTGCCGCTTCAGGAGAACGAAGGCGGTTATGTCCGCGCCGATATCGGCGGGTATCAAATCTTTGCTAACTTTCACCGATTGCGTGAAGGATTCCCCAAAATCTCCATCACTGACGTTCTAGAAGGCAGGATTCCTGCCAATTTGATGCGGGGGAAAATCGTGCTGATTGGTACTACCGCTGCCAGTTTAGGAGATAGATTCTACACCCCTTACACAACCAATAGTCGCACAGCTTGGGCAGGTGTTGAGTTACATGCTGACCTTGCTAGTGAGATTTTAAGTGCGGCCTTAGATGGCAGGCAACCTCTCAAGAGTTTACCAGAACCGTTGGAGTGGTTGTGGATTTTTCTGGGGTCGATTGTGGGGGCGGCATTAGCATGGAAAGTGCGCTCTGTGCGTTGGGCATTAATTGTTGTCCCTGCCGTCAGTGGTGGACTCGTTGGCAGTGCTTACCTGTTCTTTCTTACGGGTTGGTGGGTGGTTGTCGTGTCACCTTTTTTATCGCTTGTCAGTG
>JBFLZA010000796.1:0-3779 GCA_040756535.1 Cyanobacteriota bacterium | reverse complement strand
ACCCGCGTCGTTATCAATACTTTAAAGCGCGACTTACAAGGTGGTAAATGGGGTTTTACCTTCTGATAATCCGTAACATCATCAAGTACCACCAGCACTTCCCCTGACGGCCAATGCCGCCAGCAGAATGCTACTTGAGAAGGTAAATCCAAATCCTTTGGGGGGTGCAACTGCAAATGCGCTCTAGCAAATGCGACAATTTGAGTCCCCAAATCTAATTCCCGCGCCATCAACCAGCAAACCCCACCAGGATAAGTCTTTTGTTGCCAATGGATGTGAGCATATTGAAGCGCTAGTTCCGTTTTCCCCACTTCACCCATCCCAGCAATGGCAGAAATCGCAACTCGATCACTCTGCTGCAACTGCTGGTGCAGTGTTGCAAGTGCTTCTTCCCGTCCGACAAAGTTAGAAACGCCACTACGGGGAAGATTTTGGGGAATACCTGTGGGTTTAGCAGACTGAGCGAGATTGAGGAAAAACTGGCTCCCAATCTGGGTGATGTTCCCAATGGTTAAACTTCCCTGAACTTGAATGTTCTTGAGAAGCTCCTGCTGTAGGTGCTTGGGCATATCTTCAGGGCGATCGCTCGTCAATTTAGCCCTCCTGGGTCAAGTCACCCAGATTAACATTGCCGCTCATCTGGGACATTTCATGCCTCTATTCTGGAACAGTGTTCAACAAAATGGCGACCCCAGAAAGTCGCTCACGAGCTGAAACTGGGTTTGGTACTGCAACGAGTCTATTACTACGCGCTCAACGCTTCAGGATGGACTCTATTGCTACAATGCGACACACAGTATCCCCTCAGATTTATCGCTTTTTAGGTTTTAAGGAAGTGCGATCATCGCGCAATTTAGCTCTCTCGTATTTAGTGTGATAACTTTCGCCTTAAATGTCAGGCTTGAAGGTCACAGGCTTAATGGTTGCGCCTGAGGCGGGAAAAACGGAACCGTAGGGATCAGAGCCGTAAAGTAGAAACTGTGTCAACTGTTGTCCAATCTTTCTCTCCTCCTCTAGCGTGTCTGGTATTTTCCAGCCTAGAGCTTCATAGAGTTTTTTTCGGTAAAGGTCAAAAGAGGCATCCAAAAAAGCGCCATAAGTCTCGGCAATAGATAGCATCCAACGATAGGTGAGTAGGGCTGAAAGTAACCCTATAATCGCTGCCCACCATGCCCAAACACTCCAACCAATGAAGAGGATACTCCAGAGCCAGATTCGAGCAGCTATATCGAGATCTGAGCGAACTGTGACCAACTCTTTCTTGACGTTATCGGGTAGGAGTAACCACAGGTAGGGCCAGCAGATGACAGCGTCCAACCCATAGATAATTAGAGGGCGCAACTCAGCAGCCCGAAGAATATTGCCGAGTTGTGTTGGCATCCGCTGGCTTTCCCGAAACGGCGTATATCTTAGGCGCAACATTAGTTCTACATACTTATCGGACTCCGCATCATCCAGAGTTGCTTGCTTGCTTTGCAGTTCTACCAAGCGATTGAAGGGTAGACTCTCCCACTCGCTCTGCAACTCGGAGTATTGAGTCAGTTCATCTGGACTTAGATCCTGCCCCTGCGATCGCAATGCCCTCTTTTTTTTGCGTAAGTCTCGTAATGGTTGCTTAGGCTGTTTGAAACCGTATAACTGCCAGTGTGCTGACAATCTCCGCACCCAGCGTGGCCAATAGTATCCCTCTAGAAGACGCAGTATCACTAGGTCGAGGCGTTGTACAAGGATACTTGATACAAGAATTCCCAAGAGGTTGCTGACTAAAAGCGCAATTTGCAGGGTCTGAGATTGCTGATTGAACCAAATTTCTAAAGGCTTCCAACCAAAACGAAAGATAATTACCCAGAATCCTCCAAACCAGAAGATGAACCCTGGTGTGAGGATAGTAGCGACCCAACGTTCTGCTAATTTGCCACTGAGTCCTTCCCAAAATTTTGTGAGCATATCACCTCTGCCTTGCTTACGGTTTTCGTACTAACGGTATCTGATGTACAGGGCAGTCGCCTATGTACTGTTGAGGCGAGAGTTGATACTTAGTGTGGTTGCATCTAGGGCAGCCGTATTTTGGTAATGGTTGAGGATTTGGTAGACCGGGCAGTCCAGATCTGGCTACATATTCATCTATCTGCCTAATTAGATCTTGCTGCTGATACTTCAGTGCAATTAGATCATTCAATAGTGAGCCAAGAAGATGCCGCTGAGTTTCATCAAAATTCTGAGGCTCTTGTAGCAGTGTCTCTTTTAAGGCATCTAAATCTTCAACGCCCTCTGAAGCCAACCTCTCTATGCAAGAATTGACTACTTCGTGGATTCTTTCTTGAGTTTGTTCTAAGTTCGCAAGAAGACGTTGCTGCCCCAGTGGTAGTTCATTTGAATTAGACACTGTCACTCCATCACTCAAATCGATGTATATAAGCTTGATTCAGCTTGCTTACCCTTGCGTTTCCCGACAGGCAACATAAACCCCTGTCCACATTCATTATCCGCCAGGCCAAAGCAGCTAACTTGGCTTTTCCAGAAGGACTGGAATGTCTTCTTCAGGAATGTTGTATCCCATGATCGTGGCGCAGCCGATTCCATGAGCATCTTCAATCGATCGCCCTCGCACGAAGGCATCGTAAAACCCTACAGCAAACTTAGTTGAGGCTGCTTGCCCAATAGCATCTCGCATACCCACGACGTAATCTATGTGTTGAACGATCGCTTGGGCTTGTACCTCTGAGAAACAAGCATTTAGAACTACACATCGCGTGTGGTCTTTAAAGAATTTAAACAACCTAGCTAAGGCGTTCGCAGAGACAAGTTGTGTTTGACCTGTCTCATTCTCAAATGCTAAGCCTCCTATCCCTAATCCATGTCCACAAAAATGAACAACTTCTGGATTGAAGTCAAGCAAGGCACGACGTAAGTCGTCGATACGAACTGCCCAGCTTTGCTTTATTTCAAACTGATCTCGTTGTAGTGACAAGCGAAGCCCTTCTTCGATATTTCGCACCTCTACACCCAAGTTCAGTCTGGCTTGATCGGTCGGGCTGGCAGCGAGGATTAAAATGGTGCGTTTAGAAGGGGAAGATTGGGGTGGTTGAGCAGGGTGATGTACGGTTCCAGAGTTATTAATTTGCGTAATTTTACCCGTGTTGATACTACCACCAACGCGAATATTGCCCCCAAAGATAGTTTGCTGAGTTCTGGGCACATTCCCCTCACTGTTTGTAGCTTCTGGGGTTCCAGAAGCTTTGAGTCCTTCAGCCTTTAGACTATACCGTAATGGAATAGCATACCTGGGTACTGGGTTGTTCTTGTCACCCCAACGGGCATCGGCTGACCAAGCACCATCGGCTTTTTCCTTCTTGCGCGTCTCAACGGTCAGTTCTCCAGTTTCCGGGTCGAGACTCAGCAAGTTGTACTGAAGGGGAATGCCTGTCACCTGTTCGTGAGTTGGTGCGCCGAAGGTTCCGGCAGCGATTACCCGCAGTCCTCGCTTCGTGTCATACTGAAAATTCTCATCCTTGGCTTCGTGAATGTGTCCGTGAATGCCAAGCTGGAATCCAGTGACCGCTAATTGTTCTAGAAAAGCGGAATTTTTCATGGATTCGGAACCATTGACCGGATGATGCCAAACCGCAATTTTGAGCCAGTCGTCGTAGTTTTCACTCAGAATTTGGTCAACAGCATTGGCGAGCGCATTTGGATGAATACCAGCGCGAGCACCGTAATGATGGTCGATTTCCCAGCAGGAGTTGAGGGCAAGGAACAGGATTTTGTCTTCGGGGCAG
>JBFLZA010000795.1:0-3781 GCA_040756535.1 Cyanobacteriota bacterium | reverse complement strand
ATCAATTTCAGGAGGATAGTTATCGTTAATCCGAAAGTCACCTTGTTCAACAGCCGCTTTAATATTTTTAGGAACAGAGTGATTATTTAATGATGGTCCGACTTCTCTACGAAATCCTCCTGATACCCATCTTTGATGCCTTTGAGAATAGTGTGGGTTGTCAAAGCCTCTGGAAAACTCATAGATTTGGCTTGGTCTAGATATCACTTATTTACTCCTCTATTTTTCTCAGTCGTTGGTCATCTTGACCAGTATGTAACCAGTAGATCGGTGCAACTAAACCAAAAGGTCTCCAAACCTGGGGTTTGTCAATGACTCCAAAAGTGCCTTCTCTATCTCTTGTTTCCACGTGAACATTCGGCGTGGGAGGCTTGCCTTTCATGCCAAATGCAGAACATAGAAAGTAGTTAACAGGACACCCCCAGTCCCTACTCCATTTTTGGAGAGTCTCTTGGGTTTGACGAAAATTGAGGTTGACAAACTTTTGTACGTTATAACGATGAATCCAAACCTTGGCTTGCTCAGCTTTGGAGAATACAACGGCTATTCGATAACTTCTAAGATCTCTATTGTTGCCAGTCAGACGCCAATTTAGTTCTGCCTGCAACTTGGCAAATGCTTGAGCGTACAGCCTATCTTCTTTAGCCGTACCATCAAGCAACAACAAAAGACCTGAAGCGTCAGCGCAGTCATCTAAGTAGTTGCTAAGAGCAATCTCCGACGTGCCGCTACCGCGCAAATCTTTAATAAGTTCCCCAGAATATTCCCGACATGACACTTGGAATCTGATGTTTCCTCTACTTAGCCTGAGCATCGGATTTGTGAGGAAGGCTGGTTTGAGTTGAACTAGCACTGTGTATAGGGGCAGTTCATTCGCATCTTCGGCATGGCGATTCGGAGCCATAGCCATGCCATTTTCTAGGATGTCTTGTGCCATAGCAATCAGCCTGCCTGTCTCGTCATCGAAGGGATCGACTGACTGAATTGGGCTATCCGGTTTAGCATTAGGCCAGCGAGCTAAGGCTGCCATAAAGGTTGTTTTACCAGAGCTACGAGGACCGACAATCCTAATGTCGGGACTCCCTGGTAAATCTCGTGGTAGTCTTCTAAAGGCGTTGATCATGTAAAGTTTTTCCTGTACTTAACCAATAAATTGGAGAGAGGAGACCATAAGGTTGCCATTGGCTAGAATTTCTCAGAAAGGCACTATTGTCAGCGGAGCTGCCATCATCAGGGATGTAGCGGTTAGGGCGGGGGTCAAAATCATCTCTACGGTCACTGAGGACACCAAACGATGAACAGGCAAAAAACTTTAATCTTTGAGTCCGAGGTGGAAATCTCCTAGTCAACAGCTGATAAGTTTCTGGTAATCGCACTTTAAATAAGTCTTGCTCTGGATCGAGACGCCCAGGCCAGATTTCCCCCCGCTCACACTTAGCCATTACAACAGCTATCCGCAAGTTTTTAATCTCTGGGTTAATCTGCTCTCTTTCAGAGATTTCTTGGCATAGCTTTTCAAAAGCAGGTCGATAAAGGCGAGTATCCTGACCGGGTTGCCAATCAGTCAACATAACCATCCAACTTGAGGCATTAAACAGATCGTTGATATATGGCTCTATTTCATTCCACCTGTGCTCACGAGCAATATCATGAAATATTTCACCTGGAAAATCTCTAGCGTTTAACTCAATTTCTGTACCAGGTAAACCCTTAAGGGAGGGAATCTTAATTCTGAAGTAGTAAAAAGATAAATTCGCTTCATCTCCCTTTAAAGTTCCCGCCAGTTTATCACCTCTTTTTAAAAGATCTTCTGCCAGCCTAAATAATCTTTCTGAATCTCTTCCTTCGGGAATAATTTCTAAGCCTGGGAAATCACTTTTAAGATATTTTTGATGAGGGAAACGTGCTAAGGTGGCAAGGTAGGTTGTCTTGCCCGAGTCACGAGGACCGATGATACGAATTTCTGCTGTCTTGGGAGTATTACGAGGAATTTTAGGCATTGGCGATATAAGCACCAAGGTAAATCCAGGGCAGTTCTAACAAAGATTGATTTTTAGTGGTAGTAATAAAGAATCGGAGGGATGAACCAGTTGTGCGGGAGTTATATTGTCGAATTATCTCATTGGCAGCTGTAAAGTAGGTATTGCGGATGTGATTGTTATAGTCGAACCAAGGGCGGCTTCTTGAGTGGTCATATCGCCACCTCTTACTTTCTGCTTGAATGTCACAAAACAAATCAGCTTTGTGAATACAGATAAGAATGTGTTGACCTCTGGTACAATTCTTGCTAAGGAATTCTAGCCAAGTTTTCAATCTATTTACCCAAGCGTTGGAAGTTTGCAGCTCATCTGGATCAACAGGCTCGGTAGCTTCTTCTAGCAGGTGCGGTTGAACTAAGGTGCGGTGAGGGGGGACAAGCAGAAGAACACCCTGACTTTGACTAACCTCTTTTTGTATATCCTGCCAAGCAGAAGGCTTGTCGTTTCTCCAGTCTTTGTTGGAGAAAGCTTCACCGGGGGTGTCTATCCATCGAACTTGAATCTGCCTTTCACCTGCGGGTAGATCAACATTAATTAGCAGGGTTTCTTCCTTTTTCTGGAATGTGGGTGCTGTTGTCCCCTTGTCCTTATCTAAATATCTTGCTACAAAGCTTTCTGAGTCTGGATTAACAACTGTAATATGGTCAGTGCCTGGATCAGCTAGAGCCACGACCATACTGGTTTTACCCACACTGCGATCGCCTATTACTATTACACTCATTCATTAACACTCATATCTGAAAAAACTGTGTAAATTACTTTCTCTAGCGTCACCACCGATTCATGATGGGGAATGTTCACCTTTTTCCTCCACGATTTTCCAGTTAAAAATACATGTGTTCATAACGACCTTTCATTACCCGCAGAGGTTTTCTAAGACCCAATCTCGTTACATAATTTGCAATCACTATTATCGACATTCGGGTTAGTTTGTAGATAGCCATGCAGCCATCTACAACCTCGCTTAAGCAATTCATCTAAGTCTTCAACGCGCCACAACTGCACCATCCCTTTATCTCCTATAGCAACAATTTGCTTCCCATCCCGACTAAAACTCATAGCTGTGATTTGGCCCAAGTTAGTATAAAATTAGTATCGACTTTCTACAGGGTCTGTCATGTTTATGGTCTTGCTAGGATCGCAAGCGTTATAAAATCTCTGGAGATTCAGTTCTATTGTTAACTAATTGAAGAAACAGCTTGACTGATTATGACGCGCTCAAATCTTGCTGACTTTATTGAGTAGGAAAGCCTGTATACGTCACTATTTCCGGGCTAATTACCCACTCCTGACGGGGAATGTTGACCAAATCTGCCTCTGTAATACCCCCTGATAAAAAGTGAAACTTCTGGTTTTCTGACCCCCGCAGGACAAAATTACCCGCCTGCTCCTGAACAAATAGTCCATCAATGAGTAGGTCTACATGAGCCAGCAACTCAGCCGCTCCTGGCACTTTCCCGGATTGCAACTGTTCCAACCGATATCCAGTCCAGCACACTACTGTTTTTCCGGCATCTTGGACTCGACTAGCCAACTCTGCCAGAGCGACCGCTTGTGCAAAGGGGTCGCCACCAGAAAAAGAGACACCATGTAATCCAGGTATCTGCTGGAACACTTGCCACACCTGGTCTACCGTCACGACTTTATTCACTCGAAATTCCAAGTAATCCGGATTCTGGCAACCAGGACACCGAAAGGGACAGCCTTGCAACCAAACCACCATCCGTGTTCCTGGACCATTA
>JBFLZA010000794.1:0-3781 GCA_040756535.1 Cyanobacteriota bacterium | reverse complement strand
CTCCTTAAATCAAATCGCCGACCTAAGACCGCTATCATCTCTGACCAAACTGACGACTCTTGACCTCTCCTACAATCGAATCACCGACCTAACACCATTGTCCTCCCTGAAAGGGTTGAACAAGCTTGACCTCTCCAATCCCATCGAACACCAGACATCCCTGGCATACCTCACTGCCATTGGCTTTAAGCTCCCCTTAAATCAAGTCGCCGACCTAAAACCCTTATCATCCCTGACTAACCTCAATGAGCTTAATCTCGAAGCCAATCAAATTAGCGACGTAAGTGGATTATCAACCCTGACCCATCTAAGCAAGCTTAACCTTTCCCAGAATCAGATCACTGACTTTAAACCCTTATCACCCTTGACCAAACTGGATGAGCTTGACCTTGCATCTAATCAAATTAGCGACGTGAGTGAGTTATCAACCCTGACCAATTTGAGCAAGCTTAACCTTTCTGGCAACCAACTTGCTAACCTAAAACCCTTATCAACCCTGACCAAGCTGAGTGAGCTTAACCTCGACGGCAATCAACTTAACGACGTGAGTGGGTTATCAACCCTGACCAACCTCAGAGAGCTTACGCTCTCCTTCAATCAAATCAGCGACCTTAAGCCATTGTCATCTCTGACCAACTTGAGCGATCTTAGTCTCGTCTACAATCAAATAGCCGACCTTACAGGCTTATCATCCCTGGTCAACTTGACAAAGCTTAGTCTCCTCAACAATCAAATAGCCGACCTGACACCCTTGTCATCCTTGGCGAAACTCAGAGAGCTTGACCTCTCCGAAAATCAAATAACTGACCTCAAACCGTTATCACCTCTGAGTAACTTGAGTAGTCTTAGTCTCGTCAACAATAAAATAGCCGACCTGACAGGCTTATCATCTGTAAGTAACCTGAGTAGTCTTAGTCTCAACAACAACAAAATAACCGACCTGAAACCGTTATCGCCTCTGACCAACCTGACTTCTCTCCACCTCTCCAAAAATCAAATAGCCGACCTTACACCCGTGTCATCTCTGACCAACCTTATTAAACTCTGGCTCGGAGACAATCAAATAACCAACCTGAAACCGTTGTCATCTCTGACCAACCTGACTTTCCTTGAACTCTCCAACAATCAAATAGCCAACCTGAAACCGTTGTCATCTCTGACCAATCTGACTTCCCTCTGGCTCTCCAACAATCAAATAGACAACCTGAAACCGTTGTCATCTCTGACCAAGCTGACTCTCCTTGAACTCTCCAACAATCAAATAGCCGACCTTACACCCTTGTCATCCCTTACAAAACTAGAACAACTCAGAATCAGAGAAAACCCGCTTCCCCGTAAAAATTGCCCTGTCAGACCAGAGTCTATCTGTTCTTTCTAAAGGGGGAGTAGTTGTTGATAGTGCCAAGTTTTGAGTCAGTGGAACAGAACCTATCTGCAAATAAAAAGATTAGAACCTATCTGTAGACTGGATTGGTGAATATTAATTAATTTGTATTATTTATTTCTCTATACGATGACTTCGAGAATGCACATTAAGGATATACAAGAGTATGCAACAACAAGATATTTATCAGAACATTGTAAGTAATCTGAGGTCGGCGATCGGGGTAATTGAACTTGATAAAACCTCACAGCTTTATCGAGATGCCGTATCCATCTGTGACTATCTCGAAGACCCTATTTTTCGGATTGCTGTCTTTGGCCCGTTTAATTATGGTAAGTCAACCTTACTCAATGCCATTCTTGGAAATCGTACCTTACCCATTGATTTGATTCCCACAACCGGCGCTGCTATTCATGTCTGTTACGGGGATGAGCTACGCACTCGAATTAAATTCACAAATGGCACGGAAATTAGTGAAAGCGGCACTGATGTTTTGAAACAGTATGCCATCTTAGATGACCAAAGACGAATGCGAGGTGATGTTACCTCTGTTCAAGTTTTTTGTCCTCACTCTTTCCTGCAAACGGGTGTAGAGCTGGTGGATTTACCAGGAACGGATGATAGGGAAGCGCAGGATGCTTTGGTGCGAGACAAATTGTTAACGGCAGATTTGGTCGTTCAGGTACTCGATGCTCGGAAGTTGATGACGTTATATGAGCGAGAAAACCTGAGGGATTGGTTGCTCGATCGCGGAATTAAAACCGTTGTTTTTGTCGTCAATTTCCTGAACCTAATAGAACCGGAAGACCAAAAAAAAGTATATAACCGTATGCTGTTTGTTGCTGAAAGTTTTCGCTCAGACTTACCCAATAATATCAGTAATTTATATCGGGTTGATGCCCTTCCCGCGTTAAGAGCTAGGTTGAAAGGCGACGTATCCGCTGCACAGAGTACGGGACTGGCGATGTTTGAATCTGCGTTGCAAACGATTGTGGCGGTGAAACAGCAGAATCAGGATGTTCGCTTTCCCCGCGTAGAAGCGATCGCAAATCAAATTCAGCAAACCTTACAAGGCAAAGCACAAGCAATCAGCACCCAATTAGAAGAGGCTGAAACTAAGCGCAAGACTAAGGTTGAGATTAAACACAAAGCACAACAACTGATTCAAAAAGGCTTCTCGGCTGGTGTTTCTGATTTCCAGAGTTGGCTGTACTTGCCAAAACTCCTCAACCGCTATCGAGCGGAAGTGGCGACAGCGCTGCAACAGGGTACGTTTAGTACTTGGGAACGTGGAGGATTTAAGCAGGCGATCGCAGAATATGAGCAATCCATTGTGAAATGGGTACATCAATCTTGTGAGTTTTTTGATTATCCTCAACCTGCCGCTTTATCCATCCTATTTCCTGAACAACCCCAAGTCATTCTCCCCGAACCCCCCCCATCATCAACCAGTTCCAAATCGTCTACTGATGTTACTCCAGTTGCCGTTACAACCGGACTAGGTTGGATTTTTGGAGGGCCTGTGGGAGCAGTAGTAGCTGGAGGCGCTACTTATATCCTGAATAAGCTAACTCAGGATTCTGAAACCCCGCAACCCGAATCCTCAACCTCGTATATGGAGCAAGTCCAAGAAGCTTATACTAAAGCGGCTCAAGATTACCTAACTCGCTTCAGCAACCAAGCTTTCTCAACCCTTGATGAATATGAGAAGATAGCTGCAAAAATTATTAATGCGCCAATCACTGAAGAATCTCTCAAATTAACCATTCAGCATCATCAGTTACAGTTAATACAGAGTTTGATGGATAATTTGAATCAAGAGCTGGCCTCATTTAGCTCTAGATTAGATGCCTAATTAGGGTAAAACGTGATGAAGCTTTAGTCGTTTCTCTACTTCTGCCAACTCAAAAGGTGGGAGATTTCAATTATGGAAAACTTGGAAGATAAGTTTCGCTCCCTCGAAATCGACGCAGAATTACAGAAGTTAAAGCAAGAACTGCGGAACTCCAACCCTCAAACTAGGGAGAAGGAGAGTACATCTCCAAGTTCTAACAACTCTAGTCCACTAACCAACGAGGAGAAACGGATTCGCTTCTACGCCATCCTGGGACTATCACCTAATGCTTCCATCCCAGAAGTCAAACAGGCTTACAGAAATTTGGTGAAAAAATGCCATCCCGATTTATTCTTTCATAATCCTATCCTTCAGCAGAAAGCCCAAGAAATTTTAACTAAAATTAATAAGGCTTACGATGAAATCTGCTCTCACAATAGCTTATAAGCTCGATTATTAGAAGTTTTAGCAAAACATATACATAAGCATATACATTCCGCATACGCGATCGCGAACATCAGTCGGTGATGCTAAAAATAGAATTTACCAATAACTGATGAAGA